>JBDLJM010000158.1 GCA_039714315.1 Bacteroidota bacterium
TTTTGTGTCGAAAAATAATCATCTATTAATTGTAATCTGTCACCGAATTTTTTGTTATCGCGTAGATGTTTGTAAACACCGTTTTGAACCATCTTTAAAAGGTAAGACCTTATATTTTGATTCTTAATTTTTTTGCGCGATTCCCAAAATTTAATCCATATAACCTGAACAATATCTTTTGATACATCCTCATCGTTTAAAATAGAAAATGCAAATGAATAAAGTGCCTTCCAGTAGCGTCCATATAGTATATTGAATGCTGTTTCATCCGACCGTTGAATCATATTCATCAACTGATCGTCAGTAATTTCATTTCTGGAATATACTTTTTTCACTATCAGGAATATTTGGATTTTAGTTTGTGTTAGGTTGTTGGGTGTAAAAAACGCCCTGTCATTTCGTGGAAATGCAGGGCGACTAATATATATTATTCTACACTAAATTTATGTATAGTCTCGGTATGATATTTATCACCGGGACGTAAAATAGTTGTTGGAAAATCTTTTTGATTTGGAGAATCAGGATAATGTTGAGTCTCTAAACAAAATGCTGTTCTGAACTCATACTTTTTCCCTCCTTTTCCAACATCAGATCCATCAAGGAAGTTACCTCCGTAGAACTGTAATCCAGGCTCAGTTGTGAAAATTTCCATTACTCTTCCGCTTTTTGGTTCAACAACCTTAGCGGCTAATTTCATTACTCCATTTTCTCCATTTAATACAAAGTTGTGATCGTAACCATTTCCGTTTTTAAGAATCTGATCATCGGCATTAACTTCTTTTCCAATTTCCTTTGCAACTGTAAAATCGAATGGGGTACCTTTAACTTCTGCCAATTCTCCTGTTGGAATTAATGTATTGTCAATTGGAGTATATCTATCGGCGTTAATCATCAATACGTGATCGTTGATAGTTCCGTTTCCTGCTCCGTGAAGATTAAAGAAAGAGTGAGATGTTAAGTTTACAATTGTTGGTTTATCAGTTTCGGCATCGTAAGTAATTTTCAACTCATTTGCTTCTGTTAACTCATAAGTAACTGTAACATCTAAATTTCCCGGATAACCTTCGTGCATATCAGGATCAGTATGTTTAAGCACCAACTTATTTCCTTCTTGTTTTGCATCGAAAACAACATCGTTGTAACCAATCAATCCGCCGTGTAGCGCATTAACACCATTGTTTGTTGCTAATGTGTATTCTTGTCCGTCGATAGAGAATTTACCTTTTGCAATACGGTTTCCGTAACGTCCTATTAAAGCTCCGAAATAAAGATTCCCTTTTGGAGCAATAGTACTTTCGATATTGTCGTATCCAAGTACAATATCTTCCATTTTACCATCTTTGTCAGGAACCATTAGTGTAACTATTTTACCTCCGTAGTTTGTGATAGTAGTTTCTATTCCATTTTTGTTTTTAAGAGTAAAAAGATTTGTTTGTTTTCCTCTTACAGTCATCTCCCAATTGTTGTTTTCGGCAGATGATTTTTTCTCCTTTTTTGGAGCGTCATTACACGAACCTAAGCTTAAGGCTAGTGCAAGAATTGCTATTACTGATCTTTTCATATTTTGGTTTTATTTATTCTGATAATATTTCCACAAAGAAATACCTCTAGGCGATATTCCAAACTAATACTCAATTTACTGAGAGGAGTGTCTTCTCTTTTTTGCACTCCATTTATAATAACATTCTGCTAACTATATTTCAATAATATTGTTTATTTTTTGCTCATTAAGCTAAGTTTCAATGGCAATTCGTTGTAATTATACGTTGCTGGAATATTAGTCGCATCAAATGATTGATATAACATTTGTATTTCTTCAATACTTTCTATTTCAAGTTTCTGATTATAACTTGCTCTTATCAACTCAGGGTGACTAACAAGGGAATTTTTAGATTTACTTCCATCGGCATTATAAACATCTTCGGCATCAGCAAAAAAATCGTTTTTATCTCCTTCATATCTTGTCCATTCACCATCAATAGAATCTGCAACCATTGCGAATATAAATCTGTTTCGTGCATCCACATCCCACTTACGTGTTGGATGAAAATATGCTCCTTCGCCCAAGGCTATAAATTTCTCGTCTTTTTTTGAATAGAATACATGTGCAGCTTCAAACATCTTCCATTTTAAAGAATCTTTCACACCTGTTTGAGTAAATGCAACTTTAGATTCAGATTTATGAAATCCATTAGGGAAATCTTCATTAGAACTCTTCATATATAACAAAGCTCCTTTCTGATCGGCATAGAACATATACATTTCATCCTTATCTTGAATTGCCCAGAAATCTATCCAAAACTTTTTTTCTGTTTTATGAGTGTCCATCACTTTTATTTCAGACCATCCATTAACATCTTCTATATTATAATTTGTCATATAGATTGGTTCAAGATCGCCATGATCTCCGTTAACCCATGTATGAGCAATCAAATACCACTTTTTTTGTGGCTCGAAATAAAATACTTGTGGCGCTACTACGTTTCCTCCAACTATAGAATCAATAAATATTCTTTCAGAAGAATTAAGTTCTTCGATAGTTTTTGCCGAAGTATATCCTGTTCCTATTTTGTAATTAACCTTCCCATTAATAGTGTCGGCCGATTTAGCTGTATAAAACAAATGATATTTTCCATTGTACTCTACAATTGAAGGATCTTTTGCCGCTACATTATCCCATGCATCGCCTATTCTAGATCCAAATACAGGTTCGCTTGTAGTCCATTTTTTATTATTTACAGACTCGTTACCACAAGAGCTAATCATTAACACTGCAGTTATTGCAATTAGTATTTTGTTCATTTTAAATGTTTTTGCTCTAAATTCCTTATTTCACCACTTTGCAATTGATTAATAATTTTTCATTATAGCCAATTCATATGGCAAGTCGTTATAATCGTAATTATCAGGTACTTTTTCAGCGTCAAACGACTGAATTAACATTTGAAGATTATAATCTTCAATCTCTAATTTAGAATCATATCCACCTCTTATTAATTCTGGGTGGCTTACGTTATCGTAAACACATTTTGTTCCGTCTTCATAATAAAGGTTGTCTGGATCTCCCATAAAATCATTATTCTCAGTTTCTACCCTTTCCCAAGGACCTTCAAGTTTGTCTGCTACCACCGCTACGTGAAAACGAACACGACTATCCCAATAATCTTGGTTTAATGGATGTGGACGAACACACTCTAAAAGAGCTAGATATTTTTTTTCTTTTTTAACATAATAGATATGACTTGCTTCATGCATTCTCCAAATACCTTTTTCGTCTTCGCCACGAATGGTTAATACTGTTTCTTCTTTTCTGTTGAAACCATTTGGGAAATCTTGTAGAGCTGTTTCAAAACGGAACATGGAGCCTTCGTGATCGGTATAAAACAAGTGAGCTTTTTCCTCATCTGTAATCACCCAAAAATCAATCCAAAAACCATCATTCATTTTCTTTAGATTAAATGGTTTTGGTTTTGCCCATCCGTTTACATCTTCAATATTAGGATTGGTCATATATATTGGCATCAAATCGGGTCTACCTTCTACGAGAGTATGAGCCACTATGTACCAAAGTTTTTGAGGCTCGAAATAGAACACCTGCGGTGCTACAATCTCATATTCATTAATCTCATTCATATTATGACGTTTTGCAGTATTCAACTCTTCAATAGTTGGTGCTGCTACATACCCTAAACCAGAGCCGTTTATTGTTATATGCTCGTGAAGGTGTTTGTTTTTTCTAAGCGCCTTTGTTGTATAAAATAAATGATACTTTCCGTTATAAAAAACAATAGTAGGATCCTTTACAGATGCATCATCCATTGTTCCTTCTTTACCTTTTGTGAAAACGGGATTACTTACTGTCCATTTTTCATACTGAAATTCAGGTTGTTTTTCACACTTGTTATGTTTGTGTGAATCATTATCGCACGATGAAGTTACGATAGATAAAATAACACTCGCTGCTAGAATTAGTTGTTTCATATCCATTTTATTTTATTGAATACTAAATTTATGTATTGTCTCGGTATGGTACTTTTCTCCAGGGTTCAATAGGGTTGAAGGAAAGTGGTCATTATTTGGAGAATCAGGGTAGTGCTGAGTTTCTAAACAAAAAGCATCTCTACTATGGTATGCTTTTCCACCTTTACCAATATCACTACCATCTAGCCAATACGCTCCGTAAAACTGAACTCCCGGTTCGGTAGTCCACATTTCCATTACTCGTCCGCTTTTTTGCTCTATCACTTTAGCTACATATTTCATTTCGTTTTCTTTGCCATTTAAAACAAAGTTGTGATCGTAGCCCATTCCGTTTTTCAAATCCTGATCTTCTACTTCCAGGTCTTTTCCAATTTCTTTAAATTCTGTAAAATCGAAAGGAGTACCTTTTACATTTCTAATCTCTCCTGTTGGGGCTAGATTTTCATCGGATGGCGTGTATTTTTCTGCATTAATCATTAATAGGTGGTCGTTGGCAGTACCATTCCCTGCTCCTTTAAGATTGAAGAAAGAGTGAGATGTAAGGTTTACAACAGTTGATTTATCTGTTATAGCATCATAAGTTATTTTCAACTCATTTTCGTCGGTCAATTCATAAGTTACAACTACCTCCACATTTCCGGGATATCCTTCGTGCATATCAGGATCGAGATGCTTGAGGATTAATTTATTTCCTTCTTGTTCAGCATCCCAAACAACAGCGTTGTAACCAACTATACCTCCATGCAAAGCATTTGGTCCATTGTTTATTGCCAGGGTGTATTCGTTTCCGTTGATAGAGAATTTACCTTTTGCAATTCTGTTTCCATAGCGGCCAATAATTGCACCGAAATATGGGTTTCCATTTATAGTTTCTTCGATACTGTCGTATCCTAAAACAATGTCTTCCAGATTTCCTTCTTTATCCGGAACGATTAATGATGTTATTATACCTCCAAAATTTGTGATATAAGCTTCTATTCCGTTTTTATTTTTCAAAACGAAAAGGTCGGTCATTTTACCGTTTACTTTAGTTCTCCAGTTTTTCATAGTTACTTGTTGTTGGATACTTGTTGTTGGTTACTTGTTGCCGGTTAACTAAAACCCAGTAACAAGCAACAAACAACTAATTTTTAATAATTTGCTTGTCCTATCCACGATAATTCTGCTGCTCCTCCTTCAGAGAAATAACCAAATTTACCTTCTTCGTTAATCGAAATAACAGCTTCGCCAACGTATCTGTCGTCGTAATAGAACTTAATTTTATTTTCTTTTTTATCGATATTCAATTTGTGCCATACATTGAAAACAACTCCTGTAATACCTAAATCTGTCCAACCTTCTCCGTCGATGTAATAAACAAGTTTAGCTCCACTACCAGTAGCACTATCTCCCAACTCAATAGCAAACTTCAATTTACCGTCTATCGATGTTAATCCATATCTGCTAATATCACTTTCGGCTGTAACCGGTCTGATATTTCCCTCAACTACAAAATCAACTTTAGAATTCACTACAGATAGGAGCTCTCCCGAGGTTAATGTTGTAATACCATTAGTACTTTGTACTGTGGCTGATGTTTCCATATTATCTCCTAAGTCTGCCATTTTGTTTTCCCATTCTACTGCGGAAGGAACCTCCTGGTCTGTAAATACAGGAGCTTCTGTTTCTATACCGCTTTCTGGCGACACTGTATACTTATCCAACATCATCTGACGATTTATCGGGCCACTCTCCGATGTATGGATTCCAGTCCCAATTTTAACATGATAACTGGTATATTTTGTTTTTAAGTCGGGACCGGTGATGAAATTGTTATTTCCCAAACCATTATAAAGCCCATCGCGCTTTTCTATTAAAGGATTCTGCTTGTATGGTTTAATGTTTTCAATACTGGAACCACGAGCAGAGTGAATTTGGTAGGTTGGACTTTGGAAATGGTTTCCCGAATATGTCATGTAATAATATCCATCTTCGTAAAACAACCCCGGTGCTTCTGTCCACCCGGGAGCACCCGGATCGCCCACTTCCGTGTCGGTGATTTTTATCACACAATCGCTAAGCTGAATTTTAGGATCGGACCCGGAGTTTTCGAGAGAAAGTAACTTTTTGTACTGAATACCTCCAAATCCACAGAAAAACATATATATATCGTTTTTATCAAAGAATATTTCCCCGTCGATATTTACTTCACCGATATTTAGAAAATCATTAGTTAACAAATTGTATTCTGCATTTGCACCGAATGGATCAAAATCTCCACTTTCTTTATCGGGAGTATATTTTGCAAGATAATGACTCTCCGGAACCGTTGTTCCTGGTACCGACCAATACAAATAATAACTTCCTTCGCTATAAATCAATTCAGGTGCCATCATAGGATCAAGCTTTCCGTTGATCACAATATTTTTTGGCTGACTCCAATTTACCATATCCTCCGATTCCCAAACAAGCATTCCGGGACCATCGAATGAATACATCTGAGTTGAAAGAGCATAGTACTTGTTTTTATGCTTAAAAATACTTGGATCGGCAACTTCTCTACCCCTTGTTAATTGAGGTA
>JBDLJM010000159.1 GCA_039714315.1 Bacteroidota bacterium
ACATTCCTTCCTCCTAAAAAATGTCGGGCTTTCCTCTTTTGTACATTCCTTCCTCCTAAAAAATGTCGGGCTTTCCACTTTTGTACATTCCTTCCTCCTAAAAGATGCTGGGCTTTCCACTTTTGTACATTCCTTCCTCCTGAAAAATGTCGGGCTTTCCACTTTTGTACATTCCTTCCTATTAAAAAATGTCAGCTTTCCCCGTTTTGGGATTGCTTCCTCCTGAAAAATGTCGGGCTTTCCACTTTTGAACATTGCTTCCTATTAAAAAATGTCAGCTTTCCCCATTTGGGGATTGCTCCCTCCTAAAAGATGTCGGGCTTTCCACTTTTGAACATTCCTTCCTCCTAAAAAATGTCAGCATTCCCCGTTTGGAGATTACTTCCATCTAAAAGATGACCGCTTTCCACTTTTGTGGATTCCTTCCTCCTAAGAGGTGTGGAGCCATCATTTTTTTCGGGATTGCTCCCTTGAAATACGGTTCGGGGTCTATGTAAAACAGTTTGAAATAAAATCAATTATAACATATCTAAAACTATATACAAAAGTCAGTTTTTGCTACAAAAACAATGTCAACAATACACCAAAAACCAATATATTCTACAATAATATTTTTCAAATACCTTAACTCACAACCCTTTATCTCCCTAATACAGCAACCCATCGCCAAAGCACTGCAAATCATCTAATTATTTTCTGTACCTAACTTTATCTGGTTATCCTTGCAACTTAATTCCCCCTACAACTTACAAGTACCACTATAACTTACAAATATCTAATTTATATGTTATGAAGAATTTATGTCAAACATTCTTTGTATTAGCTTTGATATTTCCGGTTATTGCTAATGCTCAGAAAATCGAAAAACTTGATGCGAAAGGACGATATCCTGTATTCGCAGAAAACGAACAGATAATTGTAGTTTCAAAGTCGAACTATAATTCAATCGAGAAGTTCGAACTAGCTACTAAGAAACAATCCATCATTGTTGAGGGAAGAGGTGTTGCCTACAAAAGTTACATTTCGGGCGAAGATGTGTATTTCAAAAAAGAAAATGAAATGACATCAATCAACCTAAAAACAGGCAGAAAACAAAAGCAATCACAGGCGGGAAGCCCAAAAGCTGCTGCTAAAATGAAATCCTTAAGTAAAAAATCTGAACGATATGCCATCGATGTAGTTCCGACTGTAATGATAGATGGTTTCATTGTTCTATTTAATGATGGAACTAAAAAAGAATTCTATCCACATGGAAAATCCATTTATGTAAATGCTGAATTATCACCTAATGGTTCAAAAGTACTTTACTCAGGACCTAAAGGAACAGAAATATTATCGTTGACTGATGGAACAATTCTCCCGTTGGGTGTTTTAGAAGCTGCAAAATGGGCAGGGGACAACAAAATTGTATATATGATCACTGAAGACGACGGACACACCCTTTTAAAAAGTGATGTTGGTATATATGACCTGTCTAAAAGAACAAAAAAGAACCTAACTGAGAATTTTGACGGATTAGCTCAACATCCGTCAGCAAACTCTGATGCTTCTAAAGTTCTTTTTTCTACAAATAAGAATGAAATTTATTTAATTACAATTAACAAATAACAAAGATGAAAAGGAAACTTATTCTTTTAGTTGCATTATTTGTTAGTTCAATAATTAATGCACAGTCACTTTCGCAATCGCAGGATATAAGCAATAGAATAGAAAGTGGTCTGCCAAACGATCTTCCAAACATATTTAGTGGCGTAAAAATCTGTTTAGACCCCGGACATGGTGGTCATAACGATGGCAATGACCGATACATATACTGGTTAGACAAATATATCGATGCAGATGATTACGGTATTGCATACTGGGAATCGAATGGTAACTTCTACACAGCATTATATATGCGCGAGGTTTTACAGGAACTTGGAGCTCTTGTTAAACTTACCAGAGAAATGAATGATAACGATATCATGTATGGTGTTTACGGCAACGGGGGAGCAATAGGAACTTCAGACCCTACACTATCGAACAGGGAAGCTATATCAAATAGTTTTGGAGCTAAATATTTTCAATCAATACACACCAACGCTGCAGGATCTGTTCCCGGTGCGGCTACACCTGATGAAATTGATTATGTAAGAACATTTATCCCTAACAGCAATAGCTCTACTCAGACAGCAGTTGCCACAAAAATGGCCAACTACCACAAAGAAATGAACCATACGCATGATACTCAGGCACAGGTTCACAGTTATTCGGTAACTGACGATGTTAATGCTTATGCTGTACTATCGGAAGGCGGTTTTCACACTCACGCTGCAGAAGGCAGAAGATTGCGAAGTACATTATACCTGCAAGCAAATGCAATGGCATGGATAAAAGCATTTGTAGCTCAGGAAGGCAAAGAAAATTTAATCACCTGGGGAGAAATAGGCGGAGTTGCATACTCAGGCACACCAAGTGAATTTAATGAAGGTGACCCCACTACAGGAAGAGGATTAGAATGGGGGCTTGGAGTAAACAGTGTAAAAGTAACATTGGATAAAGGCACTGCAAATGAAAAAAGTGTTGTTGTTGATCAAGACGAATTAGATTGTAATTACAACGAAGGAGAATATGTTTCAGGAGGCAATCATATTACTAAAGAAGGGGGATATAACGGATATTATTATTTCAACTTCGTATCGCCCGGAGAGCACACCTTAACTTTTGAAAAAGCAGGTAGTGCAACAAAAGTACAAACAGTAACTGTTACAAGAGGACAACACCTGAGAAACGATGTATTAATAAATGTGATCGGAGAACAGGCCAGTGCCCCTACACTAACCTTAGTAAAAGCAAATTCTGCTGATGGTGTAACTTTGAATTGGGTTCCAACCTACACAGGAGCAGACTTAATAGGGTACAGAGTATACTATGCCACTGACGACACGCAAACAATCTGGAAACTGGCAGCCGATGAAAACACTATCGGTGCTGACTCTAATAGTGCAACAATTTCGAAATCAGCATTTATTGACAAGAGTAGCCTTACTCCAAAAAATTATAAAATTGCAGCAGTTACAAGCGTAACTGTTGATGGCAACTCTACAACTATTGTTGGAAAAGAATCAAAAATACTATCGAAATACAATGGTGCAGCAAATTTTGATGTTCTGATAGTAGAAGGATTTACCCGTAGATCGTCTTATACCGGTACAGGTAATTTTATAAACAAATATATCTATGCAATTGCAGGCGCGGAATCTGTAAACATTGCATCGACCTACAATACAGAAATTCAAAACGGAAATGTAAACCTTTCTGATTTCGATGCAGTAGTATGGGTTCTTGGAGATGAATCATCAGGCGAATCTACACTTGCCTGGGACGAAAGAAATAAAGTTGACGACTATCTTATGGCAGGTGGAAACCTGTTTATATCGGGTTCAAATATTGCCTGGGACTTAGTCAGTAATGGAGATAGTGCTGATAAAGCGTTCTATGCCGATTATTTAAAGGCAGCTATGACGGGTGATGGTACTGCAAGCACAATTGCAAACGGAGAAGGATTATTAGCCGGTGTAAATATTGCCATAAACAGTGCATATACAGCCAATGATGCAGATGAAATTACACCTCTAAACGGTTCATCATTAGTGATGAAATACGGAAACGGAGCCGGTGCAGGAATATATTTCAAAGGAATATTCCCAAGTGGAACACAAGAAGGCTCAGTTATGTACTTATCATTTGGATTAGAAGCTGCAGCTACTGAAGATATGACCAAAGTATTAGATAAATATTTAAGCACTTTAAATATTAGTATAAACCAACAGGCGCCAATTGCAAACAATGATTCTATTGAGGTAACAATTAACGAAACAACTATTATTGATGTTTTAGCAAACGATACCGATGCAAATAATGATATTGACGCATCTACACTTACAATAGTTACCCAGGCATCGAATGGTACTGCATCTGTTGAAAATGGAAAAATAAACTATACTCCAAATACCGGATACGAAGGAAATGACTCATTCGAATATACAATTTCGGATTCTCAATCGAATGTTTCACAAGCTGCAGCTGTATCAATCACAGTTGTAAATCAAGAATGCGTACTTACTGCAACAAGCAATGCTGACTATTTCGTCAGATATATACAGGTTATTAACCTAAACGGTGATGAAGTTCTTTTGAACATTAGTAATGATGACGGGGGTTATGCAGACTACTCTACAATTACGGCAGATGTTGTACAAGGTGAAGAATACAGGCTACTAGCAAGAGGAAAATACGGAATTGACAACACTGTAAATCCTTCGTACTGGAAAGCCTGGATAGATATAGATGGCAATGGTGAATTTAATGGTATTAACGAAGAAATAGTATCAAAAGAAGGAGATGCTTATACATATTTCAACTTTACTATTCCATCAGATTTATCGCCGGGAAGCTACAAACTGAGAATTGCTACAAGTTCTCAGACAATTGATGCATGTGGAGCTATTACAGCCGGTGAAATTGAAGATTACACCTTGAATGTTTCTGGACCATTTACAAATCTTCCTCCGGTTGCTGCAAACGATAATGCAATAACTGCCGAAGATGAATCAATTGAAATAGATGTTCTTGCAAATGACACAGATGACAATAATTCGATTGATGTATCAACATTGAATATCGAATCTAACCCTGCCAACGGTAATGTACTGATTCAGGACAACAAAATAACTTATACTCCAAATGCTAATTACTTTGGAACGGATACTTTTACATATTCGGTAAAAGATGTTGAAGGATTGAAATCGGCAAATGCACAGGTTAGTATCGAAGTACAGGAATGTGATATGTCGGCAACAAGCACAGCAAATTACTTCGTAAGATATGTGGCTATTAATGACATCAATGACACTCCAATATTTGAAAATATTTCGTACAACGACGGGGGGTATTCAGACAATACAAACCTGGAAATTAGAGTAAATCCCGATTCTGAATATAGAATTATACTTAGAGGAAAATATGATATTGACAATACTCTAAATCCTTCGTACTGGAAAGCCTGGATAGACTATAACAAAGATGGTGATTTTGATGTATCGGAAGAGATTGTTTCGAAAGAAGGAGATGCATATTTATTCAACAATTTCTTTATTCCGGCAAATACTGAATCAGGCTCATATAAACTAAGAGTAGCAACAAGTTCTCAGCCGATTGCAACATGTGGGGCGATTAGTGAAGGAGAAATTGAAGATTTTACCTTAGTGGTCGAATCAACTGACATCCCTCCTGCACCACTATGTACTCTTACTGCTGACAACAGCGACTATGAATGGATTTCATTTGTAAAAATTGGAAACGAGAGCCATAGCTCTGGAAACGATGGAGGTTACGCCGATTATAAAAATATAGAATTCAATGTTGTAGGTGGTCAAACATACGACATAAGTCTTAATCCCGGTTATTCAGGAACTTCTTATAATGAGAATTGGAGAATATATATAGATCTCAATAAGGATGGTGACATGGAAGATGCCGGAGAACTGGTATACGATATTCCATCAATAACCAGCGGTTGGGTTTCCGACCAGATGACTATTCCGAATGCAGCCAATGGTGTATACTATATGCGAGTAGCTATGAATGGCAACTCTTCGGATTACACAATAAACCCATGTGGCAGTTTCGAATATGGTGAGGTACAGGATTACACTATCAATATATCGAACAATTTGTCTAAAAAATTAGATATGGCTGAGATCAATTTGATAGAAGTAAAAGCATATCCGAACCCTGTAACTGATGTACTTAACCTTGAACTCGATAATCAGGCAACATCTGTTACCGTATATTCAACAACCGGAGGAATCATTTTCCAGGAGGAAAATCCGGGTACAGAATTAACAATCGATACTTATTCATGGAACTCAGGCTTGTATGTAATTGCTGTGAATAAAGATGGAAAAACTAAAACTGTGAAGGTTATAAAAAACTAGATTAAAGTTCAATGTATTAATAACACCAATTATAATTCCAAATTTATAATGTTAATTTGCTGTTATTATTGGTATAACTTTGATACGACTGCCCTAAAGTATGTATGTCATAATTCATACTTTCAGGTCAGTCGTATTTGTTTATAAACAGCATATGAGAATAATAATGAATTTCAGAAACCTTTTGGTTCAGCGCAGCTAATGCCCTGTTAGATTTATTCAAGTGTATTTATTTTTTTAAGATTTCATGATTGCTATCGCAATTGAAATATAATTCTTTTTCACAAATTTAAAATTTCTTGCATAGCAGGGCTACGGAAATAAGCGAAGCGATTCATGAACTCCATTTAATTTTTTATTCGTGAATATTTACAAAAATTAACCCATTAAATCATTGACTCATTAAATCATTGACTCATTAAATCATTAACCCATTAAGAAATATTCCCCCACATAGTCTTGCTTTTCGAGATCTTCTGATAAGTTTCCCACAATGGTCTGTTTTCGGGTTTCAACAGTTGGGGATCATCG
>JBDLJM010000160.1 GCA_039714315.1 Bacteroidota bacterium
AAAAGCCTGTCGAAATTCAGTGATTTCAACAGGCTTTTTTTATTTCAAGAACTTGATGCGGACTATAGTTTAGTCAGCCAGTTTCGCATATTTACTTCTCCGTCGATAATGTTTCGCAGTTCGCTTATGGCAACGCGTTTTTGTTCCATAGTATCTCTGTGACGAATTGTTACCGCGTTATCTTTTAAAGTATCGTGATCAACGGTGATACAGAACGGAGTTCCGTTTGCATCCTGACGTCGGTATCGGCGGCCGATAGCATCTTTTTCATCGTAGGTAACATTAAAGTCGAATTTTAAGTCAGCTATGATTTTTCTTGCAACTTCTGGTAGTCCGTCTTTCTTGACCAAAGGAAGAACAGCAGCTTTGTAAGGAGCTAAAACAGCAGGTAATTTCAATACTGTACGTTCGCTTCCGTCTTCAAGTTTTTCGTCAACTAACGAAGTAGAGAATATTGCCAGGAACATTCTGTCAACACCAATTGATGTTTCAACTACGTAAGGAACATAGTTTTTGTTAAGTTCTGGATCGAAGAACTGAAGTTTCTTTCCTGAATGTTTTTCGTGACTTGCCAAATCAAAGTCAGTACGCGAATGAATACCTTCCAGTTCTTTGAATCCAAACGGGAAATTAAATTCAATATCAGCTGCGGCATTGGCGTAATGAGCTAATTTATCATGATCGTGGAAACGATAATTTTCCTCGCCCAATCCAAGAGATCTATGCCAGTTCATACGTGTTTCTTTCCAGTGATCATACCATTTCATCTCATCACCCGGACGAACAAAGTATTGCATTTCCATCTGTTCGAACTCACGCATACGGAATATAAACTGACGTGCAACAATTTCGTTACGGAAGGCTTTACCGATTTGAGCAATTCCAAATGGAATTTTCATACGGCCGGTTTTTTGAACGTTGAGGTAGTTTACAAAAATACCCTGTGCAGTTTCCGGACGCAGGTACAGATCCATTGCCCCTTCGGCAGTAGCCCCGAGTTTTGTACCGAACATCAGGTTGAACTGCTTTACATCGGTCCAGTTTTTTGAGCCTGTTTCAGGATCGGCAATTCCAAGTTCTTCGATCAAAGCTTTTACGTCTTCTAAATCTTCAGCATCCAAAGATTTAGCCATACGCTCCATAATTTCTCTTTGTTTTTGGCGGTAGCCTAATACACGGGGATTTGTAGCTTCGAATTCAGCTTTATCAAAATCATCTCCAAAACGTTTTGCCGCTTTTTTGATTTCTTTTTCAGCCTTCTGGTTTATTTTTTCTACGTAATCCTCGATAAGAACATCGGCTCTGTATCTTTTTTTGGAATCTTTATTGTCGATTAAGGGATCGTTAAAAGCATCGACGTGTCCCGATGCTTTCCATGTTGTTGGGTGCATGAAGATTGCGGAGTCCAGTCCTACAATATTTTCGTGCATTTGTACCATGGCTTTCCACCAATATTCCTTTATATTCTTCTTCAATTCGGCACCGTTTTGACCGTAGTCGTAAACTGCGCTTAATCCGTCATAAATCTCGCTCGACTGAAATACATATCCGTACTCTTTTGCATGCGATAATACCTTCTTGAATTTGTCTTCGCTCTTAGCCATTGCTAAAGATATATTGTGCCTGCCTTGTCGGCTGACAGGTTAATGCTTCGCTTTAAAATAATTGCGCAAGATAGCTAATTTTGTTGAACTGTTGAACTGTTAGTTTGTTTATTGCATTGTGCAGTCTTTAAAAATTATTGTTTTATCATTTTACCCGATATTCAATGATTTACCATTCATTAAAGCCCCTGTTTGACTGTATTACGCAGTCAGGTGTATAGCCTGCCTTTTTCGGCAGGCGGGCCGGCTCAAAAAACTCATTTTGATACCTATAAATAAATACTATCTTTACAAATTGACATAAGAATAGTTTTATGAACCGTATCAGTCAGGCAAATTGTTAAAAATGTGCTGATTAGGCTGTCTAAATATATAAATAAATGGGTTGCAACGGTTGTACTCAAGTAGTAAATGGGCTACCCGAAGGTTGTAGAAGCAATGGTGTTTGCAGTACCGATGGAGGTAACAAGCTCAATGTTTTTAACTGGTTGTCGGATATGAAAATACCGACGGATCAGGAGGCTTTTGATGTAGTAGAAGTTAGGTTTAAAAATTCGCGAAAAGGATTTTATAGAAACGTAAATAATATAAAACTTAATATAGGTGATGCAGTTGCTGTAGAAGCGTCGCCGGGGCATGATGTTGGAGTGGTTTCTTTGACGGGTGAACTGATGAAAGTTCAGGCCCGTGAGAAAAATGTAAGTACTGATGATGTGTCAATACTGAAAGTTTATCGCAAGGCAACCCAGCGCGACATTGATATTTGGAAAACCGCACGCGATCGTGAGTGGGATACGATGATTACTTCGAGAAAAATTGCTGACAGACTGGGGCTGAAGATGAAGATTTCCGATATTGAGTATCAGGGAGATAATTCGAAGGCCATTTTTTATTATACGGCAGAAGAAAGAGTTGATTTCAGGGTTTTAATAAAAGAGTTGGCATCTACATTTTCTATCAGAATTGAGATGAAACAGATCGGACTTCGTCAGGAAGCTGCCCGATTGGGAGGAATAGGTTCATGTGGCAGGGAACTTTGCTGTACAACATGGCTTACCGATTTTAGGTCTGTAACAACTACAGCAGCGAGATACCAGCAACTTTCGTTAAATCCGCAGAAATTGGCAGGACAATGTGGAAAACTAAAATGTTGTTTGAATTTCGAGTTAGATTCTTACCTGGATTCTCTTAAAGAATTCCCTTCACCTGAGACAGTGTTGAAGACTGAAAAAGGAAGAGCATTTTTCCAAAAGATGGATATTTTTAAGGGTGTGATTTGGTATTCTTATCAGGAAGAGCCAATGAATTGGCATCCGGTTCCTGTTTCTAGTGTAAATGATATTATTTCGTCGAATAAGGAAGGTGTTTCTGTTGCTTCGCTTGAGGAGTATAGCGAGGAGATAGTTTCTGCCAAGAAAGTTGATTTCCACAAGGTAGTGGGGCAGGACGATTTAAACAGGTTCGACAAGAGAAAAGATCAGGGCAGAAGAAGGTTAAGTCAACGAAATAAGAAAAGAGGAAGCGGGTTAAAACGAAAAGGGGAAGAAGTAGGCTCGAAGAAAGATGCTGTTAAGCCATCCAGACCTTCGCGATTATCAAAGCCCGTAAAGGAATCAAAACAACAGAGACCTGTTTCGGAGAAGAAGACTGATGCTAAGCCACAAGGTAAAAAGACCGGGGCTGATAAGCAAAATCAACCCAAAACCGAGCAGAAAAAAAATCCAAGAGGAAAGTTCAGATTCAACAAGAATAAACCCGGAAGATTTAACAAGAAGTCGGGAGGCTCGGGAAATAAACCTGAAGGTTCAGACAATAAAAAGGACAGTTAATTTGTTAGTTTAAGATGAGGTTTTTATTTGTGCCGGTATTATTTATTTTGTTTATCACATCTTGCGATGAGAACAGAGTATATGATAATTATGTGGGTATTCCGGATGCCACATGGAATAAGGATAGTATTATAGAGTTTAACTTCAGTTTAGAAGATACTTTATCTAAGAATCAGGTGTTTATAAATGTGAGAAACACTGTAGATTACCAATACAGTAATCTTTACCTGTTTACCAAAGTTAGTTTTCCGGATGGGAAGATTTTGCAGGACACACTTGAATACGAGATGACCGATGTTGACGGACAATGGCTTGGTGAGGGATTGTCGGGTTTGAAAAGCAATCTTTTATACTATAAAAAAGATGTTGTTTTTTATGCAAAGGGCGATTATACGGTGAGTATACAGCACGGCATGAGGACAGAAAATCTTGAGGGTATTCAGGATGTTGGATTAAGAATTGAAAGTGAATAATACCAAAAGGTTTCTGATATTTATTTGGTATAAAATAAAATAAAAAAATATAAGCAATGGCTAAATCCAAGAAGAAAGGAGAGTCTATGAAAAAAGTATTTCTCCGTTTTACATTTTATTTCTGGCTAATTTTTGGTTTAGGTGTTTTTTCGGTGTTTGTCATATTTTATGGAGCATCCAACGGGTGGTTGGGTGAGCTTCCAACATTTGAGCAAATAGAGAATCCGGAGAGTAATTTCGCCTCGGAAATATATTCGTCAGATGGTGTTGTTATCGGAAAATACTACGACGAAAACCGCTCACCGGTTAAATATGATGAACTTTCGCCATATTTGGTTGATGCATTGATCTCAACAGAAGATGAGAGGTTTAGAGATCATTCCGGAATAGATTTTAAATCGCTTGCCAGAGCCGTTGTAATGCTCGGACAAGGCGGTGGAGGTAGTACAATTACCCAGCAACTTGCCAAAATGTTGTTTACCGGAACTGCATCGCGAAGTCCGATAGAAAGGGTGAAGCAAAAAATTAAGGAATGGGTTATTTCCATCAAGCTTGAGCGACAATACACAAAGGATGAGATAATCATGATGTATTTCAATAAGTTCGATTTTAATTATCTGGCAGTGGGAATAAATTCTGCCGCAAAAATATACTTCAATACAACTCCGCAGGATTTAAAAATAGAAGAAGCTGCAATGTTGGTTGGGATGGCAAAAAATCCGTCACTATATAACCCCAGAAGGAGAGAAGAGATTACAACACAGCGTAGAAATACTGTATTTTTACAGATGGAGCGTAACGGAGTTCTTAATGAAACTCAGGTAGATTCTTTATCAAATCTTCCAATAAAGTTAGACTTTAATCCTGAAAGTCACGATCAGGGTATAGCGACTTATTTTAGAGAGTATTTACGCGATTATCTGAAAAAATGGATAAAGGAACATCCGAAAGCCGATGGTACTAAATACAATCTGTATCGCGACGGGCTTAAGGTTTATACCACTATCGATTCGAGAATGCAAAAATATGCGGAAGAGGCGGTTAATGAACATATTTCTAACCTTCAGGAGGTGTTTTTTACCTTGCAGAAATATAATAAAACTAAACCCTTTGAAGGTATTTCTACAGAAGAATTAGATCAGATAATGAATACGGCAATGCGTCGTTCGGTACGTTATCGTCAGATGAAAAAGAATGGCATTTCGGAGGATTCAATAAAAATAGCCTTTAATACTCCGCGCGAGATGAAAGTATATTCGTGGAAGGGAGATATTGATACAACAATGACCCCTATGGATTCGTTGAGGTATTACAAGTTTTTCCTCGAAACAGGTATGATGTCGATGGAGCCCGGAACAGGTTTTGTGAAAGCCTGGGTAGGAGGAATAGACTACAAGTACTTTAAATACGATCACGTAAAACAGGGTAAACGTCAGGTTGGATCTACGTTTAAGCCTTTTGTTTATGCTTCTACAATCGATCAGTTGCATTATTCTCCATGTTACGAGATACCAAATACAATGGTTACTTTCGAAAAGGAAAAGTTCGGACTTGAAAAAGACTGGACACCAAAGAATTCAGGAGGTGATTACGGTGGTATGATATCGTTAAAGAAAGGACTGGCACTATCTAAGAATAACGTTACGGCATTTTTGATGAAGCAGATCGGACCAAAACCGGTTGCCGAGCTTGTAAAAGAAATGGGAGTTACCCAAAATATTCCTGCTGTACCATCTATAGCATTAGGAACACCCGATTTATCGGTATATGAAATGGTTGGCGCATACGGAAGTTTTGCCAATAAGGGTATTTATACAAAACCGACTATGGTGCTGAGGATAGAAGATAATAACGGTGTAGTTATTGATGAGTTTGTTCCTGAAACCAAAGAGGTAATGAGTGCCGAAACGGCTTATGTAATGCTGAATTTAATGCAGGGAGTTACCCAATACGGAACAGGCGTAAGGCTAAGAACCAGAGGGGCGAACTATAATTTGAATTCTGTAACAGGATATCCTTATGAGTTTACCAACCCGATAGCCGGAAAAACGGGAACTTCGCAAAATCATTCAGACGGTTGGTTTATGGGGATTGTTCCAAATTTGGTTACCGGTGTTTGGGTAGGAAATGAAGACAGATCGGTACACTTCAAGAATCTTTATTATGGACAGGGGGCGACTACAGCCCTGCCTATTTGGGGTATTTATATGAAAAAAGTGTATGCCGATGAAGATTTAGAAATTAGCAAGGGGGCTTTTGAGGTACCGGAAGGCGGAGTAAGTATAAATCTTGATTGTAATAAAACCAAAGAGGAAGCTAGTAAAGAGATTGATATAGAAGAGGAGGAGTTTTAAAATACAAATTAGATAAAATATTAAAAAGCTGTTGAGGTTAACTTAGCAGCTTTTTTTGGTTGTATGTTGACTGTGTTATATGATTATAGTTTTTACAAAAACTTTTATCTACCCATGACAATCTTTTTTTACCGCAAAGTTTCGCAAAGTATTTTTGCGTTACGTTGCGCATACCTTTATTCACGAGAGTCTATAGTGGGTGTTCATGATTGCTTC
>JBDLJM010000161.1 GCA_039714315.1 Bacteroidota bacterium
CGCATGAGGGATGGCTCTCGCAGCCCTCTGCGATTGTTTTGAAAATGCATCAATTGAAAAAAGAAAATTTTTTCATTGATACATTTATCCAATCGCATGAGGGATAGAAGCGGCATCCTTTTTGCTTTTTCGCAAAAAGATATAGCGTATAGCCCGACCTTTTGTTTTTTCAACAAAAGGGCATGCCCAAAAACAAAATTGCCTCTATACGAAGTAAATCATACAGAGGCAATTATACCGAAATCAAGTAGGTATTACATATTATTCAAAATAACTTCTAATCAATAAATCCAAAGAACCTCGGTAACCAAAGACTCAACTCAGGCACGTAAGTTATCACTAACAATCCACCAATAAGTACCGCAAAGAATGGCAGCATTGGTTTAAGCACATCTTCTATCCTGAGTTTGGCTACACTACAGCCTACAAAGAGCAGGGTTCCAACCGGTGGGGTACAAATACCAACACTGAGGTTAAGTATAAGAATAATACCGAAATGGATAGGGTCTAAACCTAATTGAGTTGTTACGATAGGTAAAAATATTGGTGTGAATATTAAAATTGCGGGGGTCATATCCATAAATGTACCTACAAGTAATAATATTACGTTGATTATTAGAAGAATGATAATCGGGTTATCACTCAAACTCAACAATCCGGAACTTACTGTTTGTGGAATATCTTCGTAAGCCATAACCCATGACAATGCCATTGATGTTCCTACTAAAAACAATACTATCGATGATGTACTGATAGTTTTCAAAAGTACATCAGGCATATCGCTTACTTTAATCTCTTTATAAATAAAAGACAATACCAAAGCGTACAATACTGCAATTGCTGATGCCTCGGTAGCTGTAAAAATACCGGCAATTATTCCTCCGATTACAACCACTAACATAAACAAACTTGGTATTGCATCGAAAAATTTCTTAACTCCTACTTTTAATCCAACCTTTTCGGCTCTTGGATAATTTTTGCGATAAGCTATAGTTGCTGCTAAGGACATCAATAATAGTCCAATTAAAATACCCGGCACATAACCCGCTATAAACAATGCAGCAATTGACACTCCCCCACTTGCAAGTGAGTAAACAATAAGTACATTACTCGGTGGAATTATTAAGCCTGTAGTAGCAGATGAAATATTTACTGCCGCTGAGAATTTTTCGTCATATCCATCCTTCGTCATTCGAGGGTGCATAATACTTCCAATTGCTGAAGCCGATGCAACTGCTGAACCTGAAATTGCCCCAAAAAGCATATTTGCAATAATATTTACAAAAGCTAATCCACCCGGAAGCGGTCCAACTAAAACCTTTGCAAATTCTATAAGCCTTACTGCTATTCCCCCTTTATTCATTAATTGTCCGGCCAAGACGAAAAACGGTATTGCCAAAAGTGTGAAACTATCTAAACTGGCAGCTATAGCCTGAGACATTGTAGTTACCGATGCCAGTGGTGATAAACTCACCATTATTGTTAACGTTGCTGCAATTCCCAATCCATATGCAATTGGTACACCAATTACCAATAGAATCACAAAAGTTACAATAAGTACTAATATTCCTAAACTCATAACTATAGCTCTTTATAAAGTTGTTTTGAATTATATTCATCAATCGCATTATCGATAGAGAAATAAATAATGAAAAGTCCGCTTAATGGTAGTATCATATATACATAACCTATTGGTATTTGTAATACCGCCGAAATTTGTCCTAGATGGAAACGCGTGTAAATTAGCCATATTCCACCTACTATCATTACCGCTACAACAAACACAATTGTAATTCCGTAAATAAGCAGATTGAGCTTTTTATTAGTCTCGAAACTTAGCTTTGTAGACAATAAACTAAGAGCAAGATGCTGTTTCTTCCCCGTTGCATAGGCGGCACCTAAAAGAGTTACCCAAATCAGTAAAAAACCAGCCAACTCATCTGTGAAATTACTTGGCGATGATAGCAAATATCTACTTGCTACCTGCCAAAGTACATCCAATACCAGTATGCTTAACAAAGCAACTAAAAGACGTTCTAATATTTTATCTATTACTTTTCGCATCTTACTTTGTTTCCTTAATTTTCTTAATTAATTCTTTTATTTCGGGATCCTTTTCAAACTCTCTGTAAATGCCCTGAACTTTTTCTACAAAAGGTTCTTTGTTTGGGTAATAAACTTTTACCCCCTGCTCTATCATTGTTTCCAAAGCATTTGTTTCAAAATCTTTCCAAATTTTGCGTTGCTCAAGTACCGATTCCTTTGCCGATTCAGTAAGCCACTTTTTCTCCTGATCGTTTAATTTCTTCCAGGTATGACTGCTCAATAATAATACATCCGGAACCATTGCATGTTCATCTAAAGAGTAATGTTTACAAACTTCGTAATGGTGCGATGTGTATAAACTCGGTGGATTATTTTCGGCACCATCCACAACACGTTGTTGTAACGATGTATATAATTCTCCGTAGGATATTGGTGTTGGAGCACCTCCAAAAGACTCTACCATTTGTACCGGTGTAGAACTTTTCATTACCCTGATTTTTAAACCTTCTAGATCGGCAGGAGTTAACACAGGTTTATCGATAGTATAAAAACTACGCGCTCCGGCATCGTAAAAACAAAGACCTTTAAGCCAGTAATCGGTTGCTGAATTCAGGAGTTCTTCTCCAATACTTCCATCAACTACTTTATGAGAATGTTCTACATCTCTAAAAATGTAAGGCAAACTCAATACCTTAAAATTAGGTGCGAAATTTTCCATTACCGATGACGATACTTTGGTAACATCCAACCCTCCGATTTGAAGTAAT
Organism: Bacteroidota bacterium; assembly: GCA_039714315.1. Lineage (NCBI taxonomy): Bacteria > Pseudomonadati > Bacteroidota > Bacteroidota bacterium. Next base: position 2,814 of record JBDLJM010000161.1, read on the forward strand.
TCTAAACACTGCCGTTCTGCTCCCAGCTGACCTCCGGGGTATATTTTTAACTGCATCTTTCCTCCCGATTTTTTCTCAAGGATATCGGCCATTGCAACCATTCCTTTATGAGTTGGGTGCGAAACATCCAGTGCATGTCCAAGTTTCAATACCTTAACATCTTTGTTTGATTGGGTACACGAAACAAAACTTGAAATTATAAATACCGATAATATCAGTTTAACTATTATTCTCATTTTTATTGTTTTTCACTCAAAACAGCAAAGACACAAATAAATTATTCATGTCTTTACCTAAGTAATTCTATTAAAATTTAAAGTATTCTTTAGCATTATTATAGCAGATATCCTGAACCATTTTTCCTACCATATCCATATCATTAGGAACTAATCCTTTTTCCATATCATCTCCTAAAATATCACAAAGAATTCTACGAAAATATTCATGACGAGAGTAAGACAAGAAACTACGCGAATCGGTAAGCATACCTACAAATCGACTCAATAATCCATGATTAGACAATGAATTCATTTGTGCCTCCATCCCTTGTTTTTGATCCAGAAACCACCATCCGGAACCAAACTGTATTTTACCGGCACTTGTTCCATCCTGGAAATTTGCAATTGCTGTAGCAATGATGTCGTTATCAGCAGGATTTATATTGTATAGTATTGTTTTGCTTAGTTTACCTGCAGAACTTAAATTATTTAGGAATTTATTTAAAGTTTTAGCAATATCAAAACTTCCAATAGAGTCGTAACCCGTATCCGGACCTAACTTGTTGAACATTGCCTCATTGTTATTTCTAACTACTCCGTAATGGAATTGCTGAGTCCATCCTTTGTTGTAATCCATTACTGCAAAATCGAACAACATTGCCGATTTAAACTTTAATATCTCTGTACTTGATAACTCCTCCCCTTTTCTGGCTTTGCCAAAAATATTTTCTATTTCTTCTGCAGAATAATCATCGGCATAAAACTCCTCTATTCCATGATCGGATAATTTACATCCATTTTCATGAAAAAATTGATGGCGTTTTTCAAGAGCCTTCAATAAATCGGAATATGTTGAAATTTCAATTCCCGAAACTTCGGATAACTGATTTATATATGTGTTAAAATCTTCCTTTTCAATAGCCATTGCCTTATCGGGACGCCATGCTGGAATAACCTTAACTTCGAAATCGCTTTCTTTTATTTGTTTGTGATATTGCAGATTGTCAATAGGATCATCAGTTGTACAAATAACTTCCACATTCGATTTTCTTATCAAATTTTGAACAGAATAATCATCAGTATTGAGAAGATTTGTACAGGTATCATAAACCTCTGCCCCATTATTATCATTAAGAAGATCTGTAATGCCAAAAGTATTTTTCAACTCTATATGAGTCCAGTGATATAGTGGGTTTCTTAAAGTATAAGGCACAGTTTCTGCCCACTTCTGAAATTTATCTTTGGGATCTTTTTCTCCGGTTATATACTCTTCCGATACTCCATTAGCTCTTAATGCTCTCCATTTGTAATGATCGCCCGAAAGCCATACATCATATAGGTTATCGAACTTCTTATTATCGGCTATTTCTTTTGGATTTAAATGACAATGATAATCGATTATTGGCATTTTTTTTGCGTAATCGTGATACAGACGAACTGCTTGTTCGCTCTGTAGTAAAAAATTGTCATTAATATATTCCTTGGTTTTCATGGTAGCACTATTTTAATATTTTCTCACTCAAAATTAGCTTTATTAAATGAATTTTACCTTCCATCTAAAAGTAAATAAATATAATGATTTTACTTATCTAATCATGAATTTTCAAGATTGACAAATCTAACAATAGCCAATCGATTGTACAATATATTTGTAAAAAATAATTAGTAAGAAAACTGATAATAGCAATCTAAGTGGGTATTAGGTGGTTATTAAATAGGTTTAAGAGGGTGTTATTATAAATAGAACAATTAATAACCAACTAAAAAAAACAAATATCAACACAGTTCAATTAAACATCAAAATGCACCGTATCTTTTTATCTAACAGATTATTCTGAAATTTAATTGGAATAAAAGTTACTTAGTATATAATTCTTTTGCATTAAAATAAAGTACTTTTTTGATAAGCTCTTTTGCATCGTCAATATCCATATAACCTTCCTCTATTTTTTGTGAAAGTACTTTAGCCATTACATGTTGCATGGCAAGTAAACCACCGTAACTTTCTTCTGCCGTAAACGAATCACCACCCCATGTTACTTTATCAATAACTCCTACTTCTATTATTTCGTGGAAAAATCTTTCGGCTGCAGAAGTTGAAATTAACGGAAGCCAACACATATCGGGATAAATATTAGGGTAATTATGAGCTAATCCAAAAATATCTTCTATCCACGGATAACTACCATGAAACAACACAAATTTAGTTTTTGGATTGAGTTCAATAACTTCCCTCAACTGCATAGCATTCGATTTTTGTAACTTCGCTAAACCGGTATGTATTTGCAAAGGCATGTTAAGCTCAGCAGCTATCCTACTCAACTCAAAGAATAAATAATCCTGAAAGTCCTTAATTTCCTGATTTGTAACTTTTTTATTCTTTTTTGACAAAGCCAACTCTGCTTTTTCCTTAGATACAACAGTAAAATCTAAACCACGATCGTATGCTAATGCACATTTAATAGCTACCGCACCATCTTCTTTTTGCTTTACAATTTCGCGGTACATAAATTTAACATAATCATCGATATTACTTATCTCCTTACTATTGTTATACAACACAATTGAGTTATTTCCATTATGATCTTTTGCAAGGGGACTAAAACCATAAAAAAACGAGTTTACTCTAAAGGTTTTAGTAAATATCTCTGAATCGTTTACCCGCACTCCCGGATTTTTGAAATTATCAAGAATTACTGTTTCATATTTACAGTAATCATTCAATATTTTTTCAGAAAACTGTTTATCTCGTAATTCTACAAGCTTGGCAGAAATTTCGTCCCAATTTTCGCTAGAAATTTCATCATCAAATCCATAAATCTCCTGAAGACTTTTTTCTAACCAAACGTAATACGAATTATGTTTTAACTTGTTGATATAATTTTTTCGACTTTCGGTATTTTTTTCATGCTTAACCCCCATCCAATCGGCATACGAACTATACAATAAAACGTCCAATGTAAAGTCTCCCTCATCAAGACGGACATTCATATGGGAGTGAGTATTATAGACCTTTTGCTCACGTGCAAAAGAAATCAACTCATTAAAGTTTTTAGTGCTATAACTTTGAGCAGAGGCATTAACAGCAAACGCAGTTAACACAGCTAATACAATAGTTTTCATATTTTTAATTATCACAGTTTTATAAAGCTAAATACTTTAAAATATACCACTAGCCCGCAGTAGATGATCGTATTAAAAGATCCGCATCAATTTGTTTAGTAATACCGCAATATTCTGATATAGATTTCTCTTCAATCATTTTTAAAACCATAGCACACGAAACCCGTCCAATTTCTAATGCATGCTGATTTACTGTTGTAAGTGCAGGTTT
>JBDLJM010000162.1 GCA_039714315.1 Bacteroidota bacterium
ATAATTTAATGAACTTTACTATCCCTGTTTCGCTACTGAAAAAGCTTATTTGTTTTTCAAAGCGGGTGCAAAAGTAGTAATACTTTACTTACCTGCAAGTGTTTTTTAAGGTTTCTTTGTCGGAATTTCAGTTCAATTATGTAACATGCTAAAAACGTAACTCTTATGGGGGGAAGCTTTTTTGGAAAGGTCAGGTCAACCACACAGGGTTGACCATGTGTTGCCCTAATAAGGGGTAAATATGCATAGTACTATTATATTATACAGTATATAGCAAAGAATAACCCCCTAAATAAAGTACCGGGTAAAAAACTCACCCGGTATCACATTACAGATTCTTTTCTTTGAATCAATATTTTTGGATTTTTATATCTACCATTATTCTGTCACTGTTCACATACTTTGCTTTTATAACTCCCTTTTGCCCTGTAGAAATTTCAAATAAAATAATACCAGGGAAATAATTATTACCGAAAGCATTATTGTCGTCTATAATAGTTAAATCTTTCAGCTTGCTATCGTCCTCGAGGGCATCAAAATCATCAACACTAAATATTGAATCTATTACAAAATTCTTAACAAGGGTAAGAGTTGCTCCTGGCACATCGTAACGTTCAGTTACAGTAGGACTTTCAAAAAAAAACAACGAATTACCCCAACCTTCATAAGCCAAATGTATAAGAGAACCATTTTCTGCGGATATTTCGCTGTCTTTATACATCTTTCCGGTTTCAAATGAAAATAACCTGCCGTAAACATCGCTGCTCCCATCATGGGCAAACTCCAGATCAGTATATGTTACTACGGCATTATTTCCTGTTACTGTTACAGTTTTTGTTATTTCTTTTTCCACTGATCCATTGGAAACAATCAGTGTAACTTCCAAATCACCTGCCTTATCTACTGTAATTGCACCCGGTGTTTTGTCAGATGATGTACTAATACTTGCTCCTTCGCTAAGTGACCACTGGTAGCCGGTAGCTCCGGTTGAATTATTAGTAATCGAAAGCTCTGCATTGGGAGATTCTCCCGTTACTGTAAGTTCAAAGTCTGGATTTAATTTTACCAAATCGCTGTCATCTTTTGAGCATGAAAGAAGAGCGATACTCGCAAAAAGTCCAATAATAATAGATTTTTTCATAATTGTTTATTTATTAATGTTAGTTACTAATTCTAATTTGGGGGATTCCCCTTGAAGTTGGGGGTACTGTTGTTGCCTGATAAACTTAATTCCAATTTTGTCAATAATTGAAAATAGCAGCTTATTATTCAGTTTTTGAAACTAAATGATGGGGATTAAGAATATATACTTTTTCATAATGATATTTGGAGTTTGGGATTAGTCTGTTTTTCGTCTATAAAAATATGATTATTGGCCGTTAAAATGACACATTATAATAGATTTGATCATAAAAACACATTACAAAATAACATGGCGGTTATAACTGTAATACAACTTCTTAAAGTTGGGAAAAAAAAGATTTCATATAGATGTGGGATTTCGTTTCCCGAGATTCACACCTGTGTTGAAGGATTTTTCTCACCCTCAACGGACTACAGTATACCCATGTAGTGGGAGTTATAAACATAAGGATTACAGTAATTTACCGTAAGAGCTCCTCTGATTTCACTAATACATGAAACTACGCCCCGGATGGAAGCGTTACCCTGCAGGAGTTAAAGCCATTGAACAAAATTTTGCCGTGGCTCTGACCACAGGAAGAGACCACGGCAAAATTTATTGTGAAAGGCTTTAACGACGAAGCGTAATAGCGGACAGCCGGATCAGGCGCATAATAATACCAAATAAACACCTAACACAAACATTATTCAGAAGTCTTAATGTCTTTAAGTCGCAATTGGAGCGATTTCATTCCCTGCCACTCATTTTCCTCTATAACATAAACTGCATCGAACTGGCCATTATTCTCTACTATCTTAATCTTCTCGCCCAAACCAAAGCCTATTGAATTAAATGTTCTGTTATCGCCGGCATGAATAATATTGAGTTTAATATGGCTGCCATCCTCCCCTACTTTCTTACCATAACCATTATCGCTCAATCCCTTTGACATAAAAACCGGGTGCATATTTCCGGGGCCGAAAGGGGCAAATTGTTTAAGGACGGAGTAAAACTTATTATCGATTTGACTCAAAACTATCTCGCTCGATATTACTGTATCCGGAACCAAACAGTCTTCGCTTATGGTTTCCCTGACTACATCTTCGAACTTCTGCTTGAATTTTGAATAATTTTCATCCAACACAGTTAGCCCGGCGGCGTATTTATGCCCACCAAACTGATCGATATAATCGCTACATGCATTTAAGGCTTCATAAACATCGAATCCTTTTACCGATCTAACCGATCCGGACAGTTTATTGCCACTTTTGGTGAAAACTACGGTAGGCCTGTAATACGTTTCTATAAGACGGGAGGCTACAATGCCGATAACCCCTTTATGCCAGTTTTCATCATAAACAACGGTAGAGAAACCTTCTTTTTCATTTTTTTCATCAATTTGTTTTAAGGCTTCGATCGTTATATTTTTATCGGTCTCCTTTCTGCTATCGTTATATTCGTTTATTTTCCAGCTTTGTGTTCTTGCCTGTTCCAAATCGGGCTGAATCATTAAACGAACTGCATACTTTCCGTGTTTCATCCTCCCTGCCGCATTTATTCGCGGTGCAATTTTAAAAACCACATCGGTAATTGAGAACTCTTTATTATTATAAAGTTCCATAATGGCCTTAAATCCGGGTCGTGGAGAAGAATTTAGCTTCTTTAATCCATGATGTGCCAAAATCCTGTTCTCGCCCGTAATATGAACAATATCGGCTCCTATACTAACAGCCACTAAATCGAGATATTCAATAAGCTCTGAACTGTCAATATTGTTTTGTTGTGCGAAAGCCTGAATTAATTTGAAACCTACCCCACAACCGCTTAACTCCTTATAGGGATAATTATCATCCACTCTTTTGGGATCCAAAACTGCAACTGCTTCAGGGATTTCATCGCCCGGAGTATGGTGATCGCAAATAATAAAATCTATTTTTTTCTGATTGGCATACTCTACCTTGTCTACAGCCTTTATTCCACAATCGAGGGCAATTATTAAACTGCAATCGTTATCCTCTGCGTAATCAATGCCCTGAAAAGACACTCCATAACCCTCGGTGTATCTGTCGGGAATGTACACATCTACATCAGAATGATGCTTTTTTATAAATGAATACATCATAGATACTGCCGTAGTACCATCTACATCATAGTCGCCATAAATCAGTATCTTTTGCCCTTCGCTAATAGCTCTTTCGATCCTTGAAACTGCCTGCTCCATATCTTTCATAAGAAACGGATCGTGAAGTTTATTTAAATCAGGACGAAAGAATTCTTTGGCAGAATCGAAATCTTCGATTCCGCGTTGTGCCAATAATTTGGAGATAATTTCATGGTCGTAAACCTCTTTTCGAAGTTTTGTGACTACTGCTTCATCAGGATTTGGTAATATTTTCCAGTTCATGGTAATCTATTATGGGGGTAAATTTACTAATATAAATATAGCTAAAACGAAGCAGATACTCTAATTATATATTATCCGGATCAGTTGAGGCATTTTCACTTATATCGGTTTGCATCTGAAAAGTATTTTTAAACAGCGTATTGTAAATATCTTCTACAAGAGCTTCTGACAAACCCAACTCTGCACCTTTTAAAACTCTCGTTTTAAGAATTTCGTTAAGCCTTTTTATCTCAAATGAACTTACATTATTCTTACTTTTAAAGTCTTCGATTTCCTTTACGGCCTTTACTCTTGTAGAAAGTATCTGAAGAAATTGTTCATCAATATCATTAAGGTTTTCTCTGAGTTCCGATAAATGGCCAAGATATTTCTCATCTCCTGTGGTTTCGGGTTTAAAACAGAGTCTGTTCATTATATCATCAAGATTTGAAGGAGTAATCTGCTGAGCGGCATCGCTTAATGCCACATCCGGATTATTATGGGTTTCAATTATAAAACCATCAAAATTCAGATCTAACGAAGTTTGACAAATCTTAGCAATAAGATCCCTGCGTCCGGCAATATGACTCGGATCGGTTATTATTGGCATATCAGGATATAGGCGCATGAGCTCAACTGCCACACTCCACGAAGGAATATTTCGAAAAGGAGCTGAGTTTGATGAGAAAAATCCACGGTGAATAGCTCCGATATTATTCAAGCCTACCTGAGAAAATCGTTCAATAGCTCCATCCCAAAGAGCAATCTCTTCGTGAATAGGGTTTTTTATAAAAACAGGGATATCCGCTCCCCTTAATGATTCCGATAACTCCTGAACAAGAAAAGGATTAACCGTAGTCCTGGCTCCTATCCACAAAACATCAATATTATGTTTTAGTGCCTGTTCAACATGAAAAGTACTCGCTACTTCGGTAGATACCAATAAACCGGTTTCTTCTTTCACTTTTTCAAGCCACGGCAATGCTGTTACCCCGATCCCGTCAAATGATCCCGGTCTTGTACGTGGTTTCCAAACTCCTGCTCTGAATATAGATGTTTTACCCGATTGAGCTATTTGACGTGCAGTATTTAAAACCTGCATTTCACTTTCGGCACTACAGGGACCTGCAATTAACAGTGGTGAGTCTTTCCTTTCCCACCAATCAGACAGGTTATTTTGTTTTGTTATTTGCATCTTTGAATTTGATTTAACTCAAAGTTAAACAAATGAGAATAATTGTAGATAAAATGTACCGACAATTTCTATTTTGTGCTTTTTCCTTCTACAATCACGACCATCTCCCCTTTTGGGGCTTTACTATCGAAATGCTGTATTAATTCTTCAACACTTCCTCTTAAAGTTTCTTCGTGAAGTTTTGTAATCTCTCTTGAGATACTTACTCTGCGTTCTGCTCCAAAATAGGTGGCAAAATCTTTAAGTGTTTTAATTATTTTATGAGGAGATTCGTAGATTATCATGGTACGGCTTTCTTCAGCCAGAACCTTAAACCTTGTCTGCCGTCCTTTTTTTACCGGTAAAAAACCTTCAAAAACAAACTTGTCGTTAGGTAAAGCAGAATTTACAAGAGCCGGAACAAAAGCTGTGGCTCCGGGGAGACAATCTATTTCAATTCCACTCTGAACACAAGCTCTGCTCAACAGAAATCCCGGATCGGAAATGGCAGGAGTACCGGCATCGGTTATCATTGCTATTGTCTCACCGTTTTTTATACGCTGAACAAGACTGTCGACAGTTTTATGCTCATTGTGCATGTGATGAGAAATCATTTGTGTAGTAATCTCAAAATGTTTGAGCAATTTAGAAGATGTACGTGTATCCTCAGCGAGAATCAAATCTACCTCATTCAGAACCTTCACGGCTCTAAAAGTCATATCATCCAGATTGCCTATTGGCGTTGGCACCAAATATAATTTCGACATTATGCTTCGAATTTAGATCCAATTATTTCCATAAATCTATCTACATACTTCTCCTGATTATCCCAATCGTGTTCAGGTTTTACGTAATTATCAATAAATTCTTCGACTTCCGAATAGTTATTAAATGAATTTACCTGCGACAATACCCTATTGAAATCCTGTTGATTGCCATCGAATAATTCTTTTACAAATGCAATTCTGTCATTAAGACCTATTTGTACCGAGGTCTTCTTCAATTCATCGTGAAGTGACTTTTGCAAAGCCATACTTTCGTGCAAACTCTGCGGAATATCTTCTTCTTTTTGGCTCTCGACTGCTTTAGAGTCAACTTTTGTGATCTCATCAGCAACAACTTCAATAATATCTTCTTTTACTGCTTCTTTTTTGTCAGCAACAACTTCTTCAGTTATTTCTGGCAGAGTTTCCTGTTTATCATCTACCGCCGTTTCTTCCTTTTTCGCAAGTTCTCCGATACTACCTTCCAAAAACTCTAAAATAACCAACTTATCGCGAAGACTTGAGATTTTTTCCTTCAAAACAGTTGCATTTAAGCTGTTCGAACTTTCAATCTCTCTGGCGATTTCTCTTATTTCTATAATTATTTTGTGTTTCATTTGTAATAATTGTTTTTCAGTGGTCAAATGGTACATTCATCTATTAAGTCAATACAAAATAACAAATTAACAGCCAATGAATGGTTCATTTGTAATAATTGTTTTTCAGTGGTCAAATGGTACATTCATCTATTAAGTCAATACAAAATAACAAATTGACAGCCGATGAATGGTTCATTTGTAATAATTGTTTTTCAGTGGTCAAATGGTACATTCATGTATTTAGATACCACAAATTAACGAAATTGTACCCATGAATGGTTC
>JBDLJM010000163.1 GCA_039714315.1 Bacteroidota bacterium
AGCAATTTATAAAAATCGTTGCATAGCCAGAGCTACGAAATCGAAGATTCATGAACACCTATAATAATATAGTTCGTGAATAAACTATTTTTTAAAGAAAATGAAAAAGACAAAGAACTGCGAAGCAATCATGAGGACAATTAAAAAATAACTCTCCCGAATAATTTACAGTGCATTTTGATGTTAATTTGTTATTACACCTTTCTTATAACTATCTAAAGAATATACTATCAATTCATCAACCATTTGTAGGCATACAAAAACTCTTTTCGCCATTGTTCTTCATTATGTTTCCCGTCTTTTACAACCTTAAGCCTATATGAAGAATCCGGATAACCCATTTTTTTCATTTTTTCAATCATTTTATCTATATCCAACAGCATGGTTTCACTCTCAGAATCACCTGCAGAAAAGTGTACTTTCATAAACATATTCTCTCTGTATTGGGGTATAAAATATATTCTTTCCGAAAACCAAAAAGATGGAGACATTACACCTGCTTTTGAAAAAATGTTCTTAAACTTCAGTATTGCATAAAAAGATATTAGTCCGCCTAATGAGCTTCCCATTATAGCTGTATTTTCCCTATCGCTTAATGTTCTATACTTACTATCAACAAATGGTTTTAGCGTATTTACAATGAATTCAACGTACTTTCCGCCATCTCCTCCTCCATATTCCGAATTTTCGAAAGGAGTAAGTTCATCTATTCTGAACTTTCCACCATTATCGATTCCAACTATTATAGCTTCTCTGTTTCCTTCAGCAATCAATTTATCCATTGTTTCATCAACCTCCCACTCTCCGGCAAAAGAACTTGCACTATTGAATAAATTTTGTCCGTCATGCATGTACAAAACAGGATATTTTTTATCCGAAGACGAGTAGCTTTCGGGCAAATAAATCCAAATTCTTCTATTTCTGTTTAATTGAGGCATATAGAAATCATCATCCAAAATCAACACGTTTTTCGATAATGTATTTTCTTCCTTATACAGGTGATCATACCATCCATCAACTTCTATTGAATCTCCAATTGCCTTAGCTCTTTTAATAGTTCTATTATCTATACTGTTTCCTCGGCTATCTGTTTCTACATTATTCCAATTACCTCGTGTTATTTTATATTCCAAAGGAAAACTTACATCCTGAATATCTAACCTGTAATTGCCTGAAATATCTTTTGTAAATGCATATTTTGGATCATCAGCTCTCCAATTATTAATACTTGATGCAAAATATAGAGTGTCCGAATCCGGAGTGTCATTTGGAACTTTACTTATATGCAACAACACCTGACTATAACTAAAGATCGATATAAATGTGAATAGGAATGTTGAATATATATACTTATTCATAATAATAAACTTAGATTTTCGAAAAAATAAATCGGACAATTAAAAAACAAATATAGAATAATGTTTTATAAATCATTTCTATTTATTAATTTGTAATAACTAACTAGATATGAAAAACATATATGATCCACAACAAAAAAGTAGTTGTAGTTCTTCCGGCTTATAATGCTGAGACGACACTGGAACAAACATATAATGAAATTCCATTTGATATTGTTGATGAAGTTGTTTTAGTTGATGATAACAGTAAAGACAATACTGTTGAAGTAGGCAAAAAAATCGGAATCAGTCATATAATTAAGCATGATGTCAACAAAGGTTACGGAGCGAATCAAAAATCATGTTACAACAAGTCACTTGAACTTGGGGGAGATATTGTAATAATGCTCCACCCCGATTATCAATACACTCCAAAGTTAATTGAATCTATGGCTTATATTATTGCAAACGATATATATCCTGTTGTTTTAGGGTCCAGAATTCTTGGAAAAGGGGCATTAAAAGGTGGCATGCCATGGTATAAATACATATCAAACCGATTACTGACACTTACACAAAACCTCTTAGTTAATTATAAGTTATCGGAATATCATACCGGTTACAGAGCTTTTTCGAGCGAAGTTCTCAAAAGCATTAATTATAATGATAATTCAAATAATTTCATTTTCGATAACGAAATGCTATCCCAAATAATTTACAAAAAAATTGACATTGCTGAAATTACCTGTCCGACAAAATACTTCGACAATGCTTCTTCAATTAGCCTGAAAGACAGCTATATTTATGGAATTGGAGTGATTAGAGTTTCAATAACTCACTTTTTAAACCGAATAGGATTGATGAAATCTGACCTATACAAGTAGGTTTTAGAGTTTAGACGTTCGATTTTTGAAGTCTAATAATGGACACTCATCCGCCTAAAGAACTCATTACTTTTTAGTACCTTCATATTAAATAATTTATTCCACGGGGTAAATGTATTTTATCTAATTACATACGACTAAAACACAAAATTTAACAAAATGAAGAAAATAGCAGTCTTACTACACGGAAACGGAGTTTACGATGGTACGGAAATTCACGAAGCGGTTTTATCTTTATTGGCAATAGCCGAAAACGGAGGAAAAACGGTTTGTTTTGCTCCTAATATCGATCAGCACCATGTAATAAACCACACTACAGGTGAAGAAATGAACGAATCAAGAAACATACTCGTAGAGTCGGCCAGAATAGCACGGGGTGAAATTATAGATATTAAAGACTTAAAAATTTCAGAAATGGCCGGTCTTGTAATGCCGGGAGGATTTGGAACTGCAAAAAACCTTACTAAATGGGCTTTCGAAGGTCCTGAAGGAAATATCAACAAGGATGTTGCAAGAGTGATTAATGAATTCATAACTCAGAAGAAACCCATTGTAGGGCTTTGTATGTCGCCTACTACAATAGCAAAAGCACTTAGTAATGAAAAGTTATCGGCCAAACTTACCGTTGGTACCACAAGCGAAAAATCGCCTTACGAAATAGGTGCTATTTCGGAAGGAATGAAGTCACTGGGTCATGTTGCCGAAATGAAATCAATAACGGAGATTAGTTACGATGAAAACTCAAATATTATTACTGCTCCCTGCTACATGATGGAAGCAACATTGCTGGAAGTAAGAAACAATATTAAACAGGCTGTAGACAAAATGTTTGAATTAATTTAGCATGAATATAAAAGTAAGCGACAAAATCGACAAAAAATCATATGATAGAATAGTTGAGCTTCTGAATGAATATAATCTTAGTAAAGGTCATAAATACAATAGTAAAAATAATAAACCCCTTGAAATAGTTCTAAGAGATAACGACAATGAAATTATTGGTGGGCTTTTTGGCCGTTCTCTATGGGAAACCTTAGAGATAAAAACTCTTGCTGTTAATCCCGAAAACAGAAATATGGGACTGGGCAAAAGGCTACTTGATGAAGCCGAAAAAGAAGCTATAAGAAGAAGTTGCAGATATATTACTTTAGATACCTTTTCATTTCAGGCACCGGAGTTCTATGAAAAAAATGGTTTTGAAAAAATTGGTACTGAATCTGATTTTCCGAAAGGATTTGAAAGATACTATTACAGAAAAAAAATACAAAAAATGTAAATCAAACTAATCCATTCATAATAAATAAAGTAGCACTTGTAATTAAATCTTTGATTTTATCAATGTAATTATCAGATATTAATTTTTAGTAACACATTTGCATCAGAAAACAACTATAGTTGCTTTCTAACTTCACAAAGAGTAGTTAAGTGAGAGTTTTTCATAGTAAGATTTTGGGTTAGTTTAAAAAAGATCTGTTTCGTTCGAATCAGGTCTTTTTTTTTGCTCCATGACAATTAGTTCCAATTGTTTAAGCCCAAAAATATTCATATCTTTGCATCACTTTATTTGTAAAAAGTGTACTATTTACACTTTATCAGTGAGTTATATAAAAAAAACAATTATGAGCAAGAAGGTTATTTTGATGATTTTAGATGGTTGGGGAATTGCCGACGTAAAAGAATCATCTGCAATATGCAGGGCAAACACCGGATTCATAGACTCTCTATATAAAAACTACCCTAATTCAACATTAGGAACTTCGGGGATGCAAGTAGGGTTACCTGATGGACAAATGGGTAATTCAGAAGTAGGACATATGAATCTTGGTGCGGGTAGAATTGTTTATCAGGATCTTGTAAAAATCAATCTTGCTGTTGAAGATAAAAGCATAAACAAGGAGAAAGTACTTGTAGAAGCTTTTGAATATGCTAAGGCTAATAACAAAAAAGTACACTTTACCGGGTTACTTTCAAATGGAGGTGTTCACTCTCATATCGAACATCTAAAAGGCTTACTTAATGCTGCAGAAGAGGCTGGTGTAAAAGATGTTTTTGTTCACGCATTCATGGATGGACGTGATGTTGATCCAAAGTCGGGAAAAGGATTTGTAGAGAATATTGAAAACTTTATGTCGGGTACTAATGCTCAACTGGCAACTATCATTGGGCGTTTTTATGCAATGGACAGAGATAAACGATGGGAACGTGTAAAAGAAGCCTACGATGTAATGGTTAATGCTGTTGGAGAGAAATTCAATTCAGGGGTTGAGGCTGTTTCAAAATCATATGAAAACGATCTTACTGACGAATTCATAAAGCCGGTTGTACTAACTAATGAAAATGGTGAAGCAAGAGGGACTATCGAAGAAGGTGATGTTGTTTTTATGTTTAACTACAGAACAGACCGTGGTAGAGAGATATCTCAGGTATTATCGCAGGAGGATTTCCACGAATATAACATGCATAAATTAGATTTGCATTTTATTACGATGACTAATTACGATGAGTCGTTTAAAAATGTAAATGTTCTTTACGACAAAGAAAACGTAAAAGAAACTTTGGGAGAAATAATCTCAGACCTGAATAAGAAACAAATAAGAATTGCTGAAACAGAAAAATACGCTCACGTAACTTTCTTTTTCAACGGAGGCCGTGAAGAGCCATTCAAAAACGAAGAGAGAATACTTATTAACTCTCCTAAAGTTGCCACATACGATTTAAAACCGGAAATGAGTGCTTTGGAAGTTACAGCTGCACTTTTACCGGAATTAGACAAGCAGGAAGCTGAATTAGTAGTTCTAAACTATGCAAACTCTGATATGGTTGGTCACACAGGAATTTTCAACGCTGCTATGCAAGCTGTTGAAACAGTTGACAAGCAGGTTGAAACAGTTGTTAAATCAGCTCTTAAAAATGACTATACAACTCTTATTCTTGCTGATCACGGAAATTCTGATTTCATGATCAACAAAGATGGGTCTCCAAATACGGCACACACTACAAATCCGGTACCTTTTATCATTATTGATAATGAGTTTAAAGGAGAAATAAAAGATGGAATTTTAGCCGATGTTGCTCCTACTATTTTAGACCTTATGGGAGTTGAAAAACCGAAATCTATGGAAAGAGAGTCTTTAATTGTAAAATAATACCAATTACGTTTCAGAATGACATGTTAAAATCAAAGTATTTTTGATTTTAACGATTTACAAAAATCGTTGCATCTAGGCTAAGCCTAGACGGAACTATTTTTTACAGAAGATAAAATTGAAAAGACAAAGGTTTTATATGTCATTTTGATGTGTAGTTGGTATTAGACTTTTAAATTTACCTGAGTTCGATGAGAGAATTAAAAACAATTATGAATAATCTCTCATCGAACTGAGATTATAATACCAGTTGTGATTTAAATTTACTGGAAAGAAAATTGGGTTTATTTTGTTCATAGTAATAAAGAATTAAGCGAAGCGAATCACGAAGACCTATGAAAGTAAATATTCCTGAGTAAAATTCAAGCATCTTGGCTCAGCCTAGACGGTTTAATTTTATTTTGAAGCTATGGGCAAAATAAAGCGATTTAATCCAGTAATTTTAATTTATAACTGGTATAACTAAACCGATCATTTTTACTGGTCGGTTTTTTCATGACTATGACCACAAATAATAATACGCAACTCTGAGTCATATTATCACTCATCATAATAATAATTCAATTCATCACTGCCTAAATACCTTCATCCTAAAATATTTTTCAGGCATAACGCTATCCTTACTTTTGTAAAGTAGTTAATAAAAGGATAAGAAATGACTAAAGAAGAAAATAACTATAGCATATTTCACGCAATTGCAGTATTGCTGATAATTCTTATTTTTTTATTGAAAACATCAAGTTCTAGCACACCAGGTAACGATTACAACCATGAAAGTTCAATTATTAAAAGTAATGTTGTAGAAAACAGTTTTACTATTAATAATTAATATAGTTACATAGAATTTATTACAACTTCAGTCGTAATTCTTTTTTTAGAATTACGGCTGTTCTTTTTTTGAAAGATAATAGATATTGAATAATACAATAAAAA
>JBDLJM010000164.1 GCA_039714315.1 Bacteroidota bacterium
TTGAATATATAACTCAGAGAACCTGAGAACACTCCGCGTATTTTATTGATTTTATCGCCCGAATGGTGCAGCTGACTAATTGTATCTACTAAAGGTAATCCCGCTCCAACATTTGTTTCGTAAAGATACTTTTTTCTGTTTCGTTTAAGCTCTCCTCTTAGTTCTGTATAAAAATCATAACTCAAAGTATTTGCAATCTTATTTGCTGATACCAGGTCAAAACCATACGATACTAAACTCAGGTAGTTATTTACAAAATCTTTCGAAGCTGTTGCATCAACACAAACCAAATTCTCAAGATTGTTCTCCTCTGCATATTTCACAATACTTTCAACGGAATAACCTTCTTCCTGATTTTGTAAATCATCCCTCCAGTCTTCTTTAATTCCTTCGGCATTTAATAAAACTCTTTTTGAATCGGCAACAGCAAAAACATTGATTTTTGTATTACGTTTTTCGCAAAGTATTTTTCTCGAATTATTAATCTGATTTATCAATGTTCCTCCTACCGTTCCTTTACCAAATACAGCAATATTCAACGTTCTTTCCGCTCCAAAAATATGAGAATGAATTACGTTAACTGCTTTCAGGGTTTGTGAATCGGAAATTACAATCGATATATTGTTCCCATTGATAGAGTTGTTAAACAAAATTGGATCCAAACGGTTACGTTTCAATGCATGGAAGACTTTATCGAAATAATCGAGATAATCTCCAATTACCGAAACTACCGAAACATCTTTTTTCGCAAAAATCTGATTAATATCTTTAGAGAAAATCTCTTTTTGGAATTCTTCACGAAGTAATTCAACAGCCTTATCAGCATCTTCTATGTCAACAATAAATCCAACTCCACGTTCTGATGAAGCCTGAGAAATATTTCTGATCGAAATTTTATGCTGCATCAACACACCAAAAATCCTACCATCAATACCTACTGTACCCAACAAACCACGACCTGTTAAACTTATTAAAGCTACATCGTCCAGAATTGTTACAGATTTCACTCCCTGTCCGTTACCTTCTTTAGTAATTAGAGTCCCTTTGTTTTCAGGATCTAATGTATTCAGTATTCGAAGAGGAATATTCTTTTCAATTAGAGGTATTATAGTTTTGGCATGAAGAATTGTAGTCCCGAAGTTAGCCAACTCATTTGCCTCATTATACGAAAGCAATTCAATTTGTTTTGCATAAGGAACCAATGACGGATTGGCTGTGAAAATACCATCGACATGAGTCCAGTTTTGCATTTCTTCGGCATTTAGGAAGTTAGCCAGGAGTGATGCAGTATAATTACTACCATTTCTACCCAAAGTTGTTATTTGCCCTTCGAGGTTAGATGCTATAAATCCTGAAACTATTTCTACCTGAACATCTTCACGCTGTAAATTCTCCTTCTTAAATAAGTCTTCCGAAACCGATTTTAACACCTGCGCATTACCAAAAGCATCATCTGTTTTTAGCCAGTTTCGCACATCGTGGATCGCAACTGTCAATCCGCGTTTTTCTAACAGCTCCTTTGCTGTAATTGCCGAAATCAACTCACCAAATGCCATAAAACGATCTTTTAGAGATGCGGAATAATCACCAATGAGTTTTACCCCATCGAGTATTCGTTTTATCTCTTCGAAATATGGATTCAATGAAGTCTTATCTGTAAGAATTTTTGACTGTTCCTGTTTGAATGCCTCAAACTCGACCGTACAGTCAATTTGTTTTCTTGCAGCTTCTAAAAGACTTTCCAACTCATCGGTTGCCGAAGCTCTTGCCGAAAGAACAGTGTAAACTTTTTTCTTGCCGGCTTCTTTTTCTATTATATCAAGAACATTATCAATACTATTATCGGCCAAAGATCGTCCTCCGAATTTCAAAACTTTTGACCTGACCTCCTTTTTAGGAACCTTCTTATTATCTCTGAAAGCCTGTTCCAGTATTTTTTCCAATTGATTGTTTTCGATCAGGAATGCATCATGCCCGTGAATAGATTCTATTTCGTGATAATATACATTCTTTCCTGCATCTTTCAATTTATCGAACGCTTCTTTCGATTCTTTTGCCGTAAACAGCAAGTCGGTACTTACTCCTACAATATGCACCTCTGATTCAATTCCGGAAACTACCTCATCCAAAGATTCCATATAAGCTACATCGATTGTAGACATTATATAGTTCATTGCCTTATATGCCTCAAGTGCAAAGCGGTCATTAAGTTTCTCTCCCTGATAATCGAGGTAAGAATCCACATTGTAAGCTCCACCCTTTTCTACACGGGTTCTTTCAAACTTACTTTGATAAGATTCAGGAGTACGGTAAAACAACATTGCCATTTTTCGGGCTGTTTGTACCGGGTCTTTTTCAATTTTTAACAACTCCCGTTGAATTTTAGACATACCTATTACCCAGTCACTTGCCTGGTAATGCGTAGCAAAAGGAATTACTTTTTTAAACAAGCCCGGATATTGGGTTGCCATGTGCCAGGTAATACCACCTCCAAGCGATCCGCCAATAACTGCGAAAAGATTCTCAACCTCCAGCTGTTTTAATGAAGCTGCAAATAAATCGGCTATATCACCGGCATTAAATTTGTCGAAAGCATCCAAAAGAACACCATCGAAACCATTACCAGGAACATTAAAAGCAATAACAGGATGCTTTAATGTATTTATCGGTTTTCCTTTACCTACTACGTCATTCCACCAACCATTCTCTCCTCCTACATGCGAATTTCCTGTTAAGGCATGTACAATCAAAATTCCATTTTGATTTAACGCACTCTCATCTCCGAAAACTTCATAACTCAAAGTTATCTCAGGCACGTGTGCCCCCGACTTTGTTGTTATGTTTTCCAGTGTTATATATTTTAACATCTTTGTAATGTTTGGAGTTTGATGTTTGAAGTTTAATGTTTATAGTTTAAAATGACAAAACCACAAAGCTCAAACTACAAACCTCAAACAAAATTATCCAATAGCTTGCTCTATATCAGCAATTATATCATCTGCATCTTCGATACCTACCGAAAATCTTAATAAACCTTTTGTTACTCCGCCCTTCAACTGTTCCTCATCAGTCAGTTGTTGATGGGTGGTAGAAGCCGGATGAATTATCAGACTTTTAGTATCTCCAATATTCGCCAACAGCGAAATTATTTTAACATTATCAACCAAATTCCTGGCTGCTTCAAAACCATCCTTAAGCTCAAAACTCACTAATCCGCTTTGTCCTTTTGGTAAATATTTTTGAGCATTTTTATAGCTCGGGTGCGATTCCAGTCCCGGATAATTTACAGAAGCTACAGCTTCGTGTTGTTCAAGCCATTTGGCCACCTTAAGTGCATTTTGAGAATGCTTTTCTATACGTAACGAAAGGGTTTCAAGGCCCTGAATAATCTCGAAAGAATTAAACGGACTCAATGCTCCCCCAAGATCTCTTAATCCTTCCAGTCGCAACTTTGCTATAAAAGCCGCTTCTCCCATTGCTTCGTGATAAATCAGTCCGTGATATCCCGGAGAAGGTTCGGTAAACTCAGGGAATTTACCATTAGCCCAGTTGAATTTACCTGAATCAACTACGGCACCTGCAATACTGGTTCCGTGTCCTCCTATATATTTAGTCAGAGAATAAATAATCAAATCGGCGCCATGTTCTATTGGTTTGAACAATAAAGGAGTTGCTACCGTATTATCTACCAATAAGGGAATATTATTTTTGTGAGCTATGTCAGAAATTGTTTTAAAATCCGCAACATCAAGTCCCGGATTCCCGATTGTTTCCAAATAAACGGCTCTCGTATTTTCTTTTATTGCTGCTTCAACTTCAGAAGGATTCAAAGCATCGACAAAAGTTGTTGTAATTCCAAAACGCGGCAACAGAACATTCATCATAGTAACCGTACCTCCATAAAGCGCCGAAGAAGCTACAATGTGATCTCCGGATTTCAACAAAGTCAACAAAGTTGTAGAAATAGCCGATGTCCCCGAAGCAAATACTGCAGCTCCTACACCTCCGTCCAAATCAGCAAGTCTTCGTTCCAGAATATCGTTAGTAGGGTTATTTAAGCGTGTATAAATAAACCCGGGTTCCTTCAAAGAAAATAAATTCCCCGCATGTTCTGCATTATCAAAAACATACGACGATGTCTGATAAATTGGAACTGCACGTGTCCCTGCCGTTTCCTTTACATTGTGACCGCTGTGCAATGATTTTGTTGCGTCTTTTAATCCTTCCATTTCATTAGCTTTTTAGCGCGAGTTCTCCTCTGTTTTGAAATTTAACCCGCAAATTTCATGTTTATTTTTTATAATAACTAGCTTATTTATATTTGCTTTCATAAAACTCTTAAAATCAAAAAAGCTCTTTCAATTTATATCCTGAAAGAGCTTTTTTAGAATGTTTTATAAATTCAAACAAATCACACTTTCATATATACACTTTGCATCCACATCATCATTGACAAAGACATCATCATAATTAATTGTTTCCCTTCGGTTTCGCTCATGCTAAAAACTGTGTAATTGTTTAATTGGTTGATCATTTTACTTCAAGTTTATTCTTCTGTTTGATCCATTACCTGATTATGTTATTTGTTTTTATGTAAACAGTTAACCGATTAAGCTGGTTAAACAAATAACAAAAAAAACGCCCGATGGAATCCATCAGGCGTTTTGTATTTCTTATTTAGAAGCATACAATGTCCGTTAGAATTCCCTGTGGAGTCTAAATCGCATCATAATATACATTCGCGTTGTTAACATTTTTCTTCTTTTTATCCACGAACACAAATTATTTCAGTGTTCATAAAATCTATAATTATACGTTGGCCAACACCAGCGCATTTGAGTTAACAAATGTAATCAACATTTTTAATTACACAACTAAATTTAATTGAAAACCTGAATTTTATTAACAAATACAACTTAGAACGATAGTATTTATTCGCTAATAATTATGCTCCATCATTATACAGAATTGCAAACGCGAAAAATGTCTAGTCTGCTAATCCTGAGCTAGATGAAAAAATTGAAATAGAACAATATGAGTGTCTTATAGACGAAATAGCAGAAACTTAAATATCACACAATGGCATATAGCCATATATATTTTCCCCCAACAAATAATTAATAGTCATTTCTATCACATTAGTTTAATAACAAATAACCACAATTGTGTCATAAATAATGTAAAAACAAAAAGGGAGAAAAATATTTCCCAAAATAGAACATAATCTTTCATGACATCCGACTTAAAAAATAACATTGTAAAGTTATGCAATAGCTAAATGCAATGCATAACAACCCTGAAGCATCTAATTTCAAATTTCACGCATGTTTTATAATTAAGACGCATTTAAAGATTATCAGGATATTAAAAGTAATATTTCTGTCATTATTTTAGGTCTGAATATGTATGTCGTAAAAAAAATAATATTTTCCTGTAGGAATACTCTTGCTTTGTCAAAGAATTGTACTACATTTGTATAACGAATATAAAAAACCCATAAACCAACCTTAACCCACTCAACTTGAGATAGTTATTGCCAGGATTACATCCTTTAAATACTTAAGATATATTAATGAAGAAATCAGTCTTAATATTGTTAGTCGTTTTTACAAGTATAGCTACATACGGTCAGTTCAAACCGTGTCGCTTTACGGTTGGCTATTACATGGGTATGACGGATTACAGCATTTCTCCTCCAACTAGTTCCGAAAGCAGTTTTAAATCAGCTCCTTCATATACAATGAGTGGATTTGAAGCTTCCTACAACTTTTTTCACAGAGCAATATCGGAAAAATCCGCAGGGAATTTTGATGCAGGAATTGGGATATATCATTTTTCTGACAATGTAATAATGGGGAAATATGGACTTAAATTTAATGTGGGATATAAATTCTCTACAGCGATAAATGCCGAAAAAGGACTTGGTCTATTCGCAAGAGGAGCTACTCAGTTGGTATATACCAATAATACTGATATTACATTAGTGCCCCGCACTACTTTGGGTCTATGTTACAATAGCCTGCAGCTGGGTATTTTTGGAGAGTACCAAAATACAGAAAGAAAAATTATTAGCGAGGATATAAGCGCTCAGGCAAGTAATGCATATACATTTGGAATAGAATTTAGATTTAACATAAAATAATATAGGAAACGTTTCATACGTAAAAGGTTCAAAGTTCAGGAGAATTTTGGGCCTTTTTTATGGCGTTTAAACTGGTTTTCGGCTAAAGTTGCATCCGTATAGTTTG
>JBDLJM010000165.1 GCA_039714315.1 Bacteroidota bacterium
TGACGGCATTTGTAATATTTCTTTACGACATATTTGGATTAACATTTATACAAGTTCCCTGGACACCTGTTGCATTAATTGGTACTGCACTGGCTTTTATGATTGGATTTCAAAACAATGCCGCTTATGGCAGAATTTGGGAAGCCAGAAAAATTTGGGGAGGGATAGTAAACAATTCCCGTACATGGGGCATGAAAATCAAAGACATGATTTCGAACGAACATAATAAGGGTGAAAATGTTAGTGAAGAAGAACTTAACAAAATTCGCCTTGGATTTATTTACAGACAAATAGCCTGGCTAATTTCCCTTAGATACGCTATGCGACAACCCCGCAGATGGGAGGTATTCAGAGAACATCGCACTAACAGAGAATGGTCTGATATGATCCATATTCCGGAACAGGTTTCTCTTCTGGAAGACAACTTAATGGAGTACCTCACGAAGGAAGAAATGGATTATATAAACGATAAAACCAATAAGCCTGCTGCTATTTTATTCCTTCAATCGAAAAATCTGCGTATACAAAAGGAAAGAGGTTTGATATGGCAATTTTCCTTTTTGAATTTAGAAAATACACTTCAGGAGTTTTTCAATCTGCAAGGGAAATCAGAACGGATCAAAAACTTCCCTTATCCCAGACAGTATGCTACCTTATCGCACTTTTTTATATGGATTTTTGTACTTTTTTTACCATTTGGAATAGTTCCGGAGTTTTCGGAAATCGGTGAAAAATTTAAAGATAGTTTTCCTTTGATCAGCGATTATTTTGTATGGACATCAATCCCTTTTATCGTTCTGGTAAAATGGGTATTTCACACTATGGAAAGAATTGGAAGAGTTGGCGAAAATCCGTTTGAAGGCTCCTCAAACGACGTGCCTATTTCTACTATATCAAGAGGAGTAGAAATTGATTTATTACAGCTGTTCGAAGTTGATAAAGATATGATACCGGCTCAGTTCCCCGAAGAATATAATGTACAGATGTAGATACAGGCTTACTCTAAATTTTCTGCCAAAAGAAAAATCTTCAACTAAGTTTTTCAATAAAAGTAATGAGTATGATTTGGTATTTTCTATACTACTTAACTCTTTCAATTGAGATAATCCTCACAGGATCCACTAAATACTGATCATTATTTTTGGCTTTTTGAATTTCAAGAACTACATCCATACCTTTGATTACCTGACCAAAAGCTGCAAAACCATATCCGTCGGGATTGCGTTTACCGTTAAAGTCAAGTTCAGGTTGGTCGTTAATACAGATAAAAAAACTGCTGGTTGCAGTATTTGGTTCAGCTCTTGCCATGGATACTGTTCCGTGTTTATGCAAAATTGATGTTTCTTTTGTAGTTTCAATTTTTATAGGGTCAAATGATTTTTCTTCTTCTACATCTCCCCCCTGAATTACCTGAATTTTAATATCCCTGTCGGCTTCATTTTCCGGTGTACATGTTCTGAAAAAACTGCTGTTTGTATATAAGTCTGCATCAACATATTTTAAAAAGTTACCAACTGTTACAGGTGCTTTTTCGGGATAGAGCTCAAGGTAAATATCACCCTTCGATGTTTTAATAACACACTTAACAGTGCTTTGGGAGAATAGATGTAATGAAAACACCATTGAAACGACAATCAAAATCAATTTTTTCATCAGTAAATTATTTACTAGTTGTACATTTTTAAAATATTATTTTCCGTTCATTCTTGACCTTCCCTGAAATGTAATTATCAATCCGGCTCCGACAGGTCCGTAAGCTAAAATAAAATAATTTCCGAAATCAATTATCCCTGTGAAGGTTGCAATAGTAATGAATAACCCTATAAAACTAATGAATAAACCGCCAAACATTATATTCTTTCCTAATTCCTGATTTGATTTATTTTGGGCAAATCTTTGAAGCTGCTTATCTACCTGTTTAACAACAACTTTAATTTCATCATCTTCAACATTACCCTTTTCCAAACGTTTCCTCATATCCGAAAATTCCATATTTCCGGAATTAATTTCATCGAAGAAAAAATCGATAGTTTTGGCTCTGTTGTATTCCATATTAAGTACTAATTTTTGAATAGTTTATTTATCAGAAATAATTGATATTATACTTCTTTAACTTCTACTTTCCTTATTTTTCAAACAAACTGTCAGCAAAATTATTTTTCATACTACCATATATTTCTTCATTCGATTCTTCTCTTGCCGAGAAATATATTTTTTCTCCATCAGTTTTTGTTATAAGCAAGTAAGGTTTGTAACTTGAATTAAGTACCAATTTTACCGTATTTCCATCCTTTGTTTTAAAATACCCTTTATTAATTTCTCCCATTGCAAATCCATGAGTTTTAAAGGATATTTCGGGCAAAGTATTCACAAGCTCAATACTGTGAACTTCAGATATTAATACCTCTTCCCCATATACTCCATGAAATTCTATTTTTTCAAAGTCGAAAGTCACCTTATCTTCTTTGTAAGCAAATGCAAACACCGCCAAAACAATTATCAGGGTGATTACCAGTGTCCAAACTCCAACCGTGTTCAATTTAGCAAACTGACCTTTTGTGTATTTATTAGCACTCCTGAGAAAATATATATACGCAGCAATAGGATATACAGCAAAAAATATGACGACAGTTCCTTTACTCAATAAGTATATAATTAACCCGATAAATAAAAATGATAATCCAAGTAGTAAATGAAATTTTTTAAAGTAAGAGACATAAGCTATTATATCTACCTTCTTTTTTTCTTCGTCATCAAGTGTATTGTATCCTGATATAATATTTTTAGCATTGTTCTCTGTTACGATAAATCCAATCGCCAGAAAAAACAAACTCATACCAATCAACAGGTAAATCATATCTGTAATTTTACATAGGTTCCTGCTAAGTTAGCTATATGTATTTACTTGTTTAACCAATTTTTAAACTTTTCGAATTCTTCGCTATTTTCATCTATCCAACTTACAGCTTCCTCTCCCTTAGAAAGAGAAATGTAATAGCTGTACGACTTTGCCAAATCAGCATTCGCCAAATCATTGAAAAATGGAACATAAAAATCCCACCAAAATCCGGAATTATCATTTTTTAACTCTCCGAGAATTTTAAAAAGACTTTCGTTATTATCTGAAAATAATTCAAGATCGGTTTTCCCTTTATTTTCCTCCACATTATTAGCAGCTCTCGATAAACTGATCATCATTTCGGCAGCTCCGAAATCAGGATCTCCATTCATAGGTACCTCCACATTAATCTTCTTTTCCGACTCTTTAGAAACACCAAAATCAATAAATCCTCTAAGATTTTTATATTCTACTGCTGCCCTGTCTGAATTAGGTTCGATTAATAGGAAAAAGTATAACGGAAGCATAGCTTTTATTCTAACACCTTCTTTCTCCATAATTTTACTTAATACCAAATGGCTGCTGGCATGTGATGAATTGTTGCTGATTGCCTTTATTGCAGAATCATACGCTTTATCATTTTCACCTGCATTATAACAGGTTATAGCATGATTATAATACAACATATAATTATCGAAGTCTTTCATCGCCTTCTCAAAGACCTTTATAGCTTTTTTAGTTTTACCCTGCATATCCAAGGCATTGCCATATGTGATATATGCAGGCAACAGATGATCACCTTTTTGGTCAATAACTTTTTTACTATGCTTTTCTGCATTTTTATAATTATGATCGGAAAAATAAGAAAAGGCAATTTCATAATTTACTAAACCGGATTTAGGATCTAAATCCAACGCTTTCTTATAAACTTCTATTGCTTTTTTATATTCTCCAATATCATGTAATTCAATTCCCTCCTTTACGAGGTTTTCAACCTCGCTATTTTGTCCCATCAGGAAAAGAGAATTAAAAACCAGGGAAATAATGAGTGTTACTTTGATGCCCTTCATAATATTTTTATATAAATAAAATGTTGAGTTAGCTTTATGAATTCAGATTTACATTCCCAACTTTAAAAAATTCTTTTAAGTGTATTTTCCCTCGTAAACGCATAGTGTTTTACAACCCCGAAAACGTGAACAATAGCCAGTAAAATCATTAAAAACGTAGCCAAAACATGATATTTCAGCATGGAGATTTCCTTTTGTGGAGTTATCCTATCAATCCCGTTTATCAGACCGTCAATATATTGCCCATCAACAACTACAATTATTCCCATAATCGATATTCCAACCAAAAACAAATAGAACAAATTGTGATTCCACACCACGAGTTTATCAACAAACTTCGAACCTGTTTTTATATTCTCCGGTTGTTCTTTCTTGAAAAAAAGATAGGTTCTAACAATTGTGAAAATAAAAATAAAACTGCCAAAAAACAGATGCAACTTAATCATTAAGCTTCTTTCCAGAGCTTCAAATCCTGCTATCTTTAAACTTGAAAGGACCAATATTCCGATAAATATAGCCGTAAGCCAGTGCATCCAAATTGTACCTTTATGGAATTTTTTTGTTAAGTCGTTATTAATTTCTGCTTTCATTCTTTGTGTTTTTTTGATTCTTATTTACAAACCCGTATCAGCAATAGCTCGGAACAAAGCCACTAATTATAAAATACCGGATAGATATTAGTTAATCATTCGGGCTTTGCAATTCCAAACATATAAAAAATTAAATATGAAATTGATGACACTAATCATATGTCTGAGAAAAAAAGACAAAACATATTAACCTGAGCTCGACGAGGGAACTCTGGTTATTAAATTACACTTTTCAGAATATACATAATTGATTTTTCTCCCTGAAAGGAGTTTTTTTACTACCCGAAAATAATTATATGAACCTTGAACGTCAAAATATTCATCTGTAGATATACTTCTTAATTTCTTCTGCAGGAAATGGATTTCCATGGGCAGGATAAATCATTGTACCTCCCCTGTCGATCAACAATTTCCAACTCTCTTTTAATAAGTCAATATTTTCGGCATAAATAGGTAATCCGGGGCTAAGTCTGAAGGGGAATCCGCTGTGTGCCATACAACCTACAAAAGCTTCGCCTGAATCGAGCAGAACACTCACAGAACCAATTGTATGTCCCGGTGTATAAATAATCTTTCCGTCAATACCGTATTTTTCGAGTGACATTTCTCTGCCATCTAATACTATATCAGCCTTCACAGTTTTGAGATTCACATTATTCTTCAGTAAAGGCAATAACAACGAACGCGATATTTTCCCCCAGGTTGTAACTCCTTTTGGCCAGTTAAATATCCCTTCTTCGAGATTTATTCTATCCTTTTCATGAATTGCTATTTTAGCTCCGCATATTTCCTGCATCTCTTTTGCACATCCGGCATGATCAAAATCTCCGTGGGTTAATACAATTAATTTTATTTCTTTTGGGGCAATAGAATAATCTGCCAGCTTTTTTAAAAAGTTTTTCCCGGCAAATGGCGGACCACTATCTATAATTATAGCACCCTTATCTTTAATAAGGTAACAATGGTTGATTCCAAATTTAAAATCAAATATTTCAACTGGCATAACAGAAACACGGATAATATTAAAACCTGATTGATGATAAAGATACGAAAATTATAAGCTATTAGTCATAATGCAAGTATTCCACTCAGGGCAAACGAATGAAAATGTATTAGTATAATTTTTTGATTTAGATATTGTAAATACCGTACATTCCTGAACTTCCTGTTTGTTTTCTACGCTTTTAACAGCAGACTTAATTTCAAAAAATTGTCCCAATGCAGACAGATAAAATAATAATATCAGTAACAATGCAAATGCCCAAAAATTTTGGACATAAGACTTAACTTGCATCATTCAAATCATTCAAATCATTCAAATTAACTCAATTAAATTAGTCTCGGCTTTTACTTCATAAAAAATAAGGTATAGCTTAATTAAACGTTTAAACTACTTTTGTACATCGATACTTATTGAATAAATGAATTGCATTAATCACCTGTAATGTCCTTCTGTAAAATCAAGGGTAATGTATTCAGGGGCAACATTTACAATATCTATAAGGTCTCCCGTATCTACATTTTTACAATTCACAAGACGTAAATGTCCTCCGTTTTCATTGATCAAACCGGCAATTTTAACTAGATCTATCATAGGAATATGGCTTGCATCAAGAACGAGATTGGTTCCAAGTCCCGCAAATTGAATTAAATCTACTGTTGGAGTTGTCATAATATTTTCAGTTTAAGTTGGTTATT
>JBDLJM010000166.1 GCA_039714315.1 Bacteroidota bacterium
GCCCATAGATGACTACATCCCACTCCTAATAATAGCTGCCATCATCTTAGGCCTATGGGCAATAAACAAACACAAAAAACAAAGTGCAATAACAGAATAGCTTCCGAAAGGAACTAGCCTTACCGGGAGCCTTTAGCTTAGAAATAAGCTCTAGCTATTCTCTCTCAAAAATTGCGCACTATTAACTAATCAATAGGAATAATGCTCCGGTCGTACACCAACGCAATTAATAAACAGGGAATTAGCTAAAGAGTACATCGATATTTGATTAGAAACAGTAAGGCCTTTGCTCAAAGCAAAGGCCTTACTGTTTCTATCATCACATACGATATATCCACGAAGCAGGATTCTGCTCATTCTTATCATACCAAAGCTGGAACTTCAATACAGTATCACCGGTTCTTGAGTTGGTATATACTTCTCCTATTTTTTGTTTTGTCGAAACTTTCTGTCCTTTCTTGACGTAGATTTTACTGAGGTTTGAATATACTGTGTAATAGTTACCGTGTTGTACAAGTATAGTTTTTGCTCCTCCCTTCGATAATATCACCGAACTTACCTCACCGTCGAAAATTGCTCTTGCTACCGAACCCTTTTCTGTGGCAATATCAACCCCATGGTTAACAATAATAATATTTTTCATTGTCGGATGGGGATGTTTCCCATATCGGCTTACTACTACTCCCCTCTCTACCGGCCAGGGTAATTTATCCTTATTTAATTTAAAATTATCAGCAAGAGCTTTGGCTTCGGCAGTCAACTCAAATTTAACTCCGCTATTATCAGCTTTATTCTCCTTTCGGGCTTTCTCTCTTGAAAGCCTGATCTCTTCCATTATTATCTTCTGAATTTCGGATTGCAAAGCATTAGATTTTTTCTGTTTAGATCTAATTTCCGACAACAACTTCTTATTCTTGCGTTTCAAACCTCCCAACACATTCTCCTTTTGAACCTTCTCAGATTCAAGGCTTGATTTTTCTTCTTCCTTCGAAGTAATAAGACTCAGTTTATCTTTTTTCTCCTGCTTTAATTTTTCTATTGTTGCGGCTAATTTTGTGCTGTGTTTTTCAATTTTATCCCCCTGCTCTTTTCTATACCTGGTATATTGCTCCATATACTTTAGCCGTTTTAAAGCCTGATTAAAATTATCGGAAGAAAGTAAGAACAAAATTCTGTTATAAGAAGAACTCGATTTATATGTCTGAAGAATGATACGCGCATAATCAGCTTTTAAATCCACCAATTCTGATTCAAGTTCGACTGTTTGGATTTGTTTATCCTTTATATTTTTTTCAATAAAAACTATCTCCCTGCCTATGTTATCGATTAAGCCTTCGCGAATATTAATTTTAGTGGCAATATTTCTAACCTGTGCAACAGAATACTTTGATGCTTTTTTATTCTCATCCAACAAAGTATTTACATAGCTTATTTCCTTTTGAAGCTCTATTTTTTGCTTTTGGAGTTCCTCTTTTCTGTTACTTTGCGCAAAAGTAACTGTGCCAGATAAAACACAAAGTATGAGGAAGGTTAGTTTAAAAAATCGCACCTGATATAAATTATTTAGTTTACTACTATTTTATTGAGCTAATATATTAATACTAAAATTATTCTTGCCAATTTTTAACCTGATAATTCAATTTAGCCCTGTTCAAAAAGATGATTAATTTGTCTTAATTTCCACCTCCTTATATCCTTTTGGAATTCGAAATGGAAAAGAGAGTTTATTATCTACCTTTATCCCTTTATACTCTACATCAACTATAGTTGATTTTCCATTAATTATCTGCAAATTAATATCATTCGGGATTTTGTATTTTTTATTAATAGATTTAAATCTCTCGTTTTTCACAATTAATGTAGTACTCCTGTCGGGCAAAGCCAACATTTGTCTTTCAAGCTCAAAATTAACAGGATTATACCAATAACGCCTTATGTAGTCTCCATTATTAACTCCTCTTTTGGTAAGTTTTCTGTTATTATCGTATTCCAGCAACAATGAATTCTTAGATAGAAGAGTTTCATATTTATTAGTCCTGATTTCCTGCAACGGATTTCCCAATAACAATGCCTGAATTTGATAAAAATCTAATTCTGCACCCAGTAATTCTGATAAATACTCGAAATCACCTTTGAAATATGTCCCGTTTTGACGTTCATACATACTAACCCCTTCAGGCGTAATAATACCACGGGCAAATGAAATTCCCAGAAAGCTGATATTTACCCAAATCTGCTTATCCTTTTCCATCCTAAGTTTAGCCGTAAAACTACTTTTAGCATTATTCGACTTATACTTTATCTTTAAAGTAGCAGATAAATACTCAGGTGTAGGAAAGTTAACTTCCGACTTTTCCACAACTTTTTTGGGCGAAAGAAGTTCTACTTCGCCATACTCCGTGGTTGCAGTTTTGCTTCCACACGAATTAATAAAAAAAACAGCTGCAAACGCTAAAAATATTAAACTCCCCCTTCTAATCTTCATCAATTAATGCTCTATTATTAATTTTATCCTTCAAAACATCCGAACTACTGGCTATTTCATAAGCCTTCTCCCATTGCTTAACAGCGAGATTTACTTTATCGAGCTTATACAATATATCTCCATAATGTTCAAGTATTTCAGCATTGCTATCTCCTCCATAATTAATAGCCTCTTTCAATATTTTTCTGGCCTGCTCATATTCTCCTTTTTTATAGTAGATCCATGCCATGGTATCGAGATATGTAGAATTTTTGCTGTCAGATCCAACTACCTGTTTAATCATTTCTAATGCCTTATCTAAATCTACACCACTTTCGGCCAAAAAGAAACTGTAATTATTTAGTAAAACAATATTTTCAGGATCAACTGCAACAGCCTTATCATATTCGTCAAAAGCTTTTTCAACTTTATTCAACTGATAATAGTTGTCTGCTTTTATACTGTAAAAATCTCCTTTTAACTTATCGTTATTTACAACAAAATCCAGCCCTTGATCCAAAACCTCTATCGAATAGTCGTAATTCTTTAACTGATTTGCAGCGTATCCCTTAAACAAATACAATACAGGATGCGAAGGGAACAGCTCCAGCATTTTATCAGAATCGGTTAATAATAAATCAAAACGCCCCAATTCCTGTTCGAGAATCAACATCTCTATTAAACTTGAAAATTCGGTATAACCACCTTCAAAACCCTTCTTAAAGGCTTCTAAAGCTTTAGGTTTATTGTCCTCTATTTTATACAGGTTTGCAATTATAGGATATATCTTAAGCTCATTTGTTTCCCCAACCCATGATTCAAGTGCAGAAATTAACTTTGAAGTTTGTTTATGCTCAGTATCATTATCAACAAAATCAACCACAAAACCCAGCTTCTCATTAAAATTCATTTCGGGATTTTCAAAAGCTTCTTCTAATATAAAAAATGCTTCATCAAATTTTGACTGGCGCATTAATATTTTGAAATTTTGACGTACTAATAACGGATTCTCCGGCAAAAGTAACAATCCTTTTTCTATGAATTTACCTGCTTCGTTTACCTGACCATCCTGCATTAATAACTCCGATATATCATAGTAAAACTCTGCATTACTAGGGTTATCTTCTAAAAGTTTTTCAGTTAGTTCAATAGCTTCATCATTCTTTTTTTCTACAACCAGCAAATCTCTTTTTATAATAAGTAGTTCCTCTGTTTCGCCAGCCTTAAGAAAGATATCAACTTTTTCTAATGCTAAGCCTGTTTCTCCGGTCCTGGCAATACTTCTTATATATTCCGGTATAAATTTAGGTTCAATTTTAGCCAATTCCCCATAGCAACGTTCAGCATTGTTATTATCACCCACCAAACTATAAAGCTCAGCAACATTTAGCCGATACCACTTATTTTCGGAACTAAAAAGAACTGCATTCTCCCCAAAAAGAATTGCTTTTCGGTAATCTTTAAGACTCTTATAATTTATGGAAATTTCATACTGTGCATCAGCATTATTAGGTTTAAAACGTAATGCCAGCCTCAAAAGTTCAACAGCTTCCCTATAATTACCTTTTATTTTCTCATTCAAAGCATCATAGTAATAACTTTCAAAACCAATTGTTTTGCTGTCTGATGGTTGGGTACTATCTTTTTTTCCAACACTATCCTGCGACCAACCAGAGATGGCTGTGAGTAGAAATATTGAGACTAAAACCTTTTTCAGCATATGAATTTAGTTTTTAACTGTTAACCTGATAAAACAATTCGACTTCGTTTATCCAATATCGGGATCATAAATCCTTCAACACCACATTAACCTATTAGGAATCACTATGGTATTAAAAAACGCTAAAATATAGAAATATTGTATCACATTAACATATAAAACGACAAACTAGCTGAAAGTACTGTTAAAAATGTGATATCTAAGCTTAAAACCTGATAGGGCAGTAAATTTGACATTATATATCAGCTGTTGCCTGATTCAAAAACTATATCAAGCAACAACTGAATAACAACACCCTACTCTAATACTGAATAATCTCCAATACTAATCGAATTTGATGTACCCGAATATCTGGCCTGGTTACCAACCATCGAATTATCTAAATTGGCTCTACGCATCGAAGCATTATTCTGGATTAATGAATTTTCAATATTTGAATCTTCAATTACCGTACCAGTTCCTACTGATACATATGGTCCGATTTTAGAGTTTTTAATAACTACATTTTCTCCAATATAGCAAGGTTCTATGATTATTGAATTCTCTATTGTTGAAGTTTTGGAAACAAGATTCTCATCTCCCTTTTCATATTTCAACACTTGCTTGTTTGTATCTACTGTTGCATCCTTATTTCCACAGTCCATCCAGGCATCAACAGTTCCGGGACTAAGTTTCAGGCCTTTAGTCTTCATGTTCTCCAAAGCGTCAGTCAACTGATACTCTCCTCCTTTAATAACATCGTTATCAATAAGATACTGAAGTTCATGCTTTAGGTTTTCTCCATCCTTAAAATAGTAAATCCCTATTATTGCAAGATCAGAAACAAATTCACTTGGCTTTTCTATAAAATCTGTAATTATTTTATTTTCATCAATTTTAACTACTCCAAAGGCACTTGGATCATCAACCTGTTTAACCCAGATAACCCCGTCAGCATTCGAGTCTAAAGTAAAATCAGCCTTAAACAATGTATCTGCAAAAGCTACTACAACTGGTCCTTCCAAAGAATCTTTCGCACATGCAATTGCATGAGCAGTTCCCATAGGAGCTTCCTGATAATAAATACTCCCTTTTGCTCCCAAATCGTTGGCTATCGAAATAAGTTTTTGTTCAATTTCAACACCAAAATCACCAATTACAAAAGCTAT
This sequence comes from Bacteroidota bacterium, assembly GCA_039714315.1. Lineage (NCBI taxonomy): Bacteria > Pseudomonadati > Bacteroidota > Bacteroidota bacterium. The sequence continues at coordinate 5,333 of JBDLJM010000166.1, forward strand.
TTCATCAACTTTTTCTTCGATAACTTTAGTAATATCCTCCACCAGTCTTTGAACTATTGGCTTTCCCGCAATAGGAATTAAAGGTTTGGGAACTGTTAAAGTATGTGGACGAAGACGTGAACCACGTCCGGCCATTGGTACTATTATTTTCATTAGTTTTTAATTTTATTGCTATTTGTGTGTGTGATTTCTATACTAAATATAAAAGGACAATCACTCAGGATTGTCCAAACGATATTCTTTAAATTTAAATTAACTAAACACCTGTTGAACCAAATCCACCAGCTCCTCTGTCGCTGGTTTCCAGAACAACAGCCTCGAGCCATTCAATCTGCTCATGTTTGGCAATAACCATCTGGGCAACTCTTTCACCATCTTTGATCTCGAATTCTTCGTTCGACAGATTTACAAGAATAACTCCTACTTCTCCTCTGTAATCGGCATCAATTGTTCCGGGTGAGTTAAGAACTGTTATCCCCTTTTTGGCAGCCAATCCACTACGAGGTCTTACCTGAGCTTCAAAACCTACAGGAAGCTCCATAAAAAGTCCAGTTTTAACAATAGCTCTCTCCAACGGCTTCAATATGATTGACTCATCTATATTTGCTCGCAAATCCATTCCTGCAGAGGCAATTGTCTCATAGTTAGGCAAAGCGTGTTTTGAATTATTTATTACTTTAACTTTCATCTGTTAATAATTTTATGTTTTGGTCAGATGGTGTTCGCAAGACAAAATTTTATCATTCCCCTCTGGGTCAAAATTGTTAAAATTTTGTCATGCTCGTTTCATCTGTTAATAATTTTATGTTTTGGTCA
>JBDLJM010000167.1 GCA_039714315.1 Bacteroidota bacterium
TTGACAACATTATATTTTGTACATTGTAAGTAGTCAATTTGTCATCGCCACGAAGTGGCAGATTAATTCAACAAAAGGTATCACCTTTTGTTGAAGGTGTGAAATATGAATACGCCCTGAAAGGGCAGCTAAAACAATATGAATAATGTCCCAATCTCTATCAAAATTATATGTACATATAGTTTTCCATGTAAAGAACAACAAAATTCTGATTAACATATGTATTTTAATATGCCCTTTCAGGGCGAAATATTAAACATTTACACAATATGTCAAGGCGTTGCCTTTGACCGGAATTAAGTATGGCTTTCAGCCAATACTATATTAAGGACAGTTTAGACTAGTGAGAGGTGTAGACTAACTAACATGCTTCTGCAGAATCTTTCAATGCCAAAATTAAATAGTTTAGATGGCAATTTAGAGGAGTGAAAGATATCCTATTTTTCTTGTTCAGATTATGTAAACTTTATGCCTAATTTTTTAAGACTCCCCAGAAAATGGACTTGATCCGTAGACATAATTATCCGCTTCTAAATAAATAGCCTTTTACTAAATTATGTTTGTACTCTTAGGTTTTTGTATCTGATATATTTACAACACATACTTGGCAAGCACCTTTTGAACATCATAGATATTAACACTTTTATTGAATTTTTTTGAGATACTTGGTGTTGTTTCCGACGATATCCAGATTTTCAGTTCCGCATCGAGGTCGAAATGTCCGTTTGTTTCTACTGCAAAGCGGGTTATTGACTTATAACTGATTGTAAAATAAGAAACTTTAGAGCCTGTTATTCCCTGTTTATCTACCAGAATTAAGCGTTTGTTAGTAAAAATAAAAGTATCGCGAATAAGTTTGAACCCGATCTCGATTTCCTCATTGTCTATTAGTAGATTTGAATATTCATTTTTAAGTTTCCCGGGATCTACAGCCCCTGCATTTCCAAGTAGTGATGAGAATAAGCCCATGTTTTTAGTTTTATGATTTAAAAGAAGCAATGTAGTGATAATTTTGTCAGGGTTAATTGGGCTATGTTCTGCTTTTTCTACAGCGTAGAAATGAGTTTATCTATTTTATAATATTTAAATTTAAAACCTTCATTTTGAATTTTATCCGAAGAAACCCTGCTGCCTTTGAGGATGATATCCGACATTTTGCCAAAAAGCATTTTTAAAATGAAAGATGGTACATTTGGCATGAAATATCCCTTATTTAAATGTTTGGCAATTTTTTTTGTAAGTTCCGAGTTGGTAATATGTTCGGGAGAAACAGCATTGTATGTAGAGGAAATATTTTCATTTTCAACTGCAAAGAGAATCATTTCTGCTAAATCCGAAATTTCTATCCAGGGAATATATTGTCTTCCGGAACCCAAAGGCGAACCGAGACCGAGTTTTATTGGGGTGAGCATTTTTTGAAGTGCTCCTCCGTGTTTTGAAAGGACTACTCCAAATCTGAGTTTTACAGTTCTCACTGATATATCGTTGAACATATCAACTTGATTTTCCCATTGCAAAACTGTTTGTGCAAGGAAATCATTTCCCGGAAGATCGTTTTCTTTGAATATTTTTGGAGAAGTTATGCTGCCGTAATAGCCAACTGCTGAGGCCGAAATAAAAGCTTCAACTTTTTTAGAACTTGTGCGTACTGCATCAAACAGTAACTCTGTGGTATTGACCCGGCTTTCTACAATTTTTTCCTTTTGCTGCGTTGACCAGTTTTTATTGGAGATATTCTCACCCGCCAGGTGAATTATCACATCGGCAAATTCTATTGCTTTTTTGTCGATGATTCCTTTTGTATAATCCCAGTGAAAAGATTTTACTCCTTTAACATTTTTTTTCCTGGATAAAACCGCAATGTTATAGCCTTTGCTTTCTAATAATTTTGAAACAGCTCTTCCTACTAAACCTGTTCCGCCTGTTATTAGAACATTTTTGCCCATTTTGAGTTGTTTTATTGTAAAGGTAGGTAACTTCGTTGGGAAATTTACATTATTGTGAATTGTTTATCAGTGTTGTAAATAATATGATAATTGTTTTATAGGATTTTAGATAAATATGATAATTGTTCCTTATTAGGCTATTTATGTTATTTTAGCTTGTAAATAAAAAGTATAAACTAATTATGAAAAAAAATATCCCCTTATTTGTCTTAGTTCTTATGTCAGTTTTCATTTCTTGCGCTGATGAAGAACAGGTGATTATTGTTCCTACTCCCAGTGATTTTGAAATAGGAATAAAGAATATTCTTCCATATTCTGTCGATCTGGAGTGGACTGCTTCAACAGCATCAGATGGTTCAACTATTAAATATGATATTTATTTAGGAGGGAGTATAATTAAAGAAAACCATACAAGTACTAAGTATGTTCTTGAGGGGTTAAATAGTAAATCATTTTATTTAGGTAAAATAATAGCAAATAGCAGTAATGGAAAGTCAAAAGAAGAATTGTTTGAATTTATTACAAAAGAAGATTTGGCTCCATCTGTATTTGAAGTTACGGTTGGTAGTATTAGTACTACTAATGCAACAATTAGCTGGACAGAAGCAACACTCCCAAACAATGAGGAAGTTGTTTATGATTTGTATTTAGATGATATATTAATAAAAAATGATATTACTACAACAGAATTCCTTTTGGAAAACTTATCACCCTTTAAAAAATACACCATAAAAATAGTGGCAAAAAGTAAAACAAATAAAGGTACATACCAGGAAATAACTTTTAAAACTCTTGGTACCCCACCGTCACAATTTCCGCTTGCTATAGAGGATACATCCCCGGCTGGTATCACAGTGTACTGGACTACACCCACCGTTGAAGATGGTTCTTTTATTTATTATCAAATATACGTTGATAACGAAAAAGTCGGGCAATATACCATTAATGAAGATAGCAATAATATTACTGACTATTATATACGAGGTTTAGAGGAGGGTAAAGAATATACTGTTAAAATCATTGCAGTAGCATCGAATAATACTTCAACGGAGGAGTCAATTACTTTTACGACCAGAACTTATCCGAGTCCTTCAGATTTTGAAATAAGTATAAAATATGAAACATCTGATTTGATAATTGTTAACTGGACACCTTCTACAATGGAAGATGGGACTCAGGTTATTTACTTTTTATACTTGAATGGAGAGCAAGCTCATCCGGAATACACACATTTAGGAGGACTTAAGTATAAACTTGAAAATTTTGACCCGAATACTGAGTATACAGTAAAATTAGTAGCTGAAGAAACAAAATTCAGAAAAACAACAGAAAAAGAATTTACTTTCACTTCTCATTCCATTCATCCCGGTATAGATGTCGAAAAAGCAACTTTGTATAGAATGCATAGTACTTATTTTCCCGGGCAGCTTAATGTGAAATTTACTCAGAATATTGAAAGTGTAGATGTAGTTGGTTTTCACGGGGGAGTTAATATTGAAATTCCCAGTTATATATTATATCCAAGTGCAATTTCAAGTCCTAAGTTATCGTTAAGTGATTATAATGAGATAGGATATTTAAAATACGGGTATGTTTTAATAAAGGAGAATGGAGTTACGTACATATTGGATTTTAATGTGGTAATAGAGACAAATTAAAATATTTGTTAATAATACCAAATAAATATCAAAATGCCATGTGAAATCTTTCAGGATAGTGAAGGTTTTGATTTGTTGTAGATAAGAGGTTTACCTCGCTGGCGCTCGGTGAGTCCTTGGGGGGAGTCGATTCAAAACGGAATACTTTCCAAACGCTTTTTGAGGGAGAATTTAGTTTATTAAAGGAGAGGAATTACCTCGCTGGCGCTCGGTGAGTCCTTGGGGGGAGTCGATTCAAAACTCAATCCTTTCAAACGCTTTCGCGTTTGAGGATTTTTTGTTTCCAAAAGTTTTACGAAAGCGAGCTTTCGACACTTTTGGAAACAAAAAATCCCTTTTGAACAAAGTTCAAAAGGGATTGTGTTTTGTCGGGGTGAGAGGACTTGAACCTCCGACCCCCCGCCCCCCAGACGGGTACTCTAACCGGACTGAGCTACACCCCGAACTTGATACCTGTAATTAGGTATCAGACCGCGAATGTAAATAAAAAAGTTTGTTGTTAAAAGAAAAACTTTTGTGGAATATGTATGTTTTTGTAATGACGATGGGGTGAAAAAAACTGTTTATATCGTTAGTTTAATATAAGAACCGGAGTTAAACTAAAATCACTTCCTTAATAGCTTCTTTACCAATGGCTTCGTTGAGGTGTGTTCTGATTTTATCTTTGGCGAAAATTAATTCCTGTTTTAATACAGAAGAGTTTAGCGAGATACGAAGGGTACCCCTGTACAATTCTATTGATGTGGTCTTGTTGCTTATGGCTTTACCCATAATCTCTTCCCATTTATTTCTGATTTCTACGATGTCCAGTTTTTCTTCCATTTTGTATTCGGAATAAATATTTTTCAATCCGTCTTTTAAACTGATGGGGTCTTTTTTGCGGTAGCCAAAGTTATATTTCGATTTTTTGTACATGCTTAGTTTTTTCGGTTGTATTTAGATAATACCTTATTAAAGGTTGAATATTTTATACTCTTCGTTGATCTTCTTAACTATATTTTCTGTTCGTTCGGGGTGAGTGTCCGAAATAAATATCTGCCCGAAATAATTTTGGTTGACCAGACGAATTATTTGTTCCACCCGGTTTTCGTCCAGCTTATCGAACACATCGTCCAGAAGTAAAATAGGAGTACTTTTTTTCAATCTTTTCAGGTATTCGAACTGAGCTAATTTAAGAGCTATTAAAAAAGTTTTCTGCTGGCCCTGTGAACCGAATTTTTTAATAGGATAATCACCGATCTTAAAGATTAGATCATCCTTATGAGTTCCTGCTGTTGTGTATTGAGAAGCCCTGTCTTTATCGCGGTTTTGTTTTAGCAGTTCTATAAGAGAATCCGATTCCAGTCCCGACTTATATTCTATGGTTACTGCTTCTTTGTTTTCGGATATTGAATTGTATCTGTCCAAAAAAGTAGGCAGCATATCGTTTATAAATTCTTTTCTTTTTTGATAAATATTTTGGGCCAGCCCGTTCATTATTTCATCGTAAATAACCAGACTGTTTTCGTCCCAGACTCTGTTTATGGCAAAGTATTTAAGCAGAGCATTTCGCTGACTCAGCTGTTTGTTGTAATCTAATAAGTTGCTTAAGTATTGAGAATCGAACTGCGAAATTACGCCATCGATAAATTTTCTCCTGACATCGCTTCCTTCCGAGATTAAATCTCTGTCGGAGGGAGATATTATTACCAGTGGGAACTCACCGATGTGATCCTGGAGTTTTGGATATAATTTAGAATTGCGTTTTATCGCTTTTTTCTGTCCTTTTTGCACACCGCAAAACAAATGTTCTTCTCTGTTGTTTTTTTCAAATACACCTTCGATTACAAAAAATGATTCTCCGTGACGGATATTTTGACTGTCGACAGTATTGAAATAGCTTTTGGTAAAGGACAGATAGTATATAGAATCCAGAACATTTGTTTTTCCTATTCCATTATTTCCCACAAAACAATTTATCTGTGGAGATAAATCAAACTGTACAGTTTTGAAATTTTTATAATTTATTAGACTTAGGTTCTTTAAATGCATTTGTGGTTTTATGGAAAAAGGTTGACTGCAAATGTAAATGGATTATGTTGAAAGTTGAAAGTTAAAAGTTAAAAGTTTATCCTGAAACAAGTTTAGGGTGAAAAGTTTAAAGGGTTACTGGTTGCTGGTTGCTGGTTGCTGGTTGCTGGTTGCTGGTTGCTGGTTGCTGGTTGCTGGTTGCTGGTTACTGGTTGCTGGTTACAAGGTAAAAGGAAAAAGATACAAGCATGTCCTGAGTGTAGTTGAAGGGGTTGAAGTCTAAAGTTTAAACCGACGGAGGAGGTTCACCGAGCACCTTTTGAAATAAGAGTGCCAGCGAGGTAAAGTCTAAAGTCTAAAGTTCAAAGTCTAAAGTTCAAAGTCTAAAGCTTGCCCTGAGCGTAGTCGAAGGGTTCAAAGTTTAATGTCTTTTTTGCGCTAGGGATAGAGCTGGTACCCCGCAGGGAACTGACGCTTAACTATGCTATGGAGTTGAAGGAGAAATGAGTTG
>JBDLJM010000168.1 GCA_039714315.1 Bacteroidota bacterium
AAAGCCCCTGATAAAATATTTGTTGGAAAATTATATTTCCTCTACTTCCAGGCCAACATCGACAACCGATTTTATACTTGGCACATATTTTTTTATAGTATTTTCTACTCCCATTTTAAGAGTAATCGCATTAATGCTGCACCCGGCACAAGTGCCTTCCAAACGGACTTTTACATGTACGTCATCTTCAAGTGCGATAAATGAAACATCGCCACCGTCTCTCTGTAAAAACGGACGAATTTCACCTAGTGCGATTAATACTTTTTCTTTTATCTCTTCTGAATTCATTATTCAAGTATTTAGTATATAATACTTATATACATTGTATATACATGTTAGTACTCTCACTGTTATTTTAGTCTAAATACTAACTACTCTGTACTAAGAACTCTAACTAGTTAGCGCTACACCCGGCAGTTTCACTCATCTTTACCTTCTCGGTAGGAGGTAAGCTTTCGTTACGGGCTATTGTTTCCGTAACAACGTTTTGAGCCAGTTTATAGAAAGCATCAGCCTCGGCAGTTCCTTCCTGCAACGATGCCGGACGACCAATATCACCGGCTTCACGGATACTTTGTACTAATGGTATCTCAGCCAACAAAGGTAAGCCCATGTCTTTTGCCAGATTCTTAGTTCCATCCTGTCCGAAAATATAATATTTATTATCAGGAAGTTCAGCAGGAGTGAAATATGCCATATTTTCTACAAATCCAAGTACAGGAACATTAATAGCATCCATCTTAAATAATCCTGCTCCCTTACGGGCATCAGCAAGAGCAACAGCCTGTGGAGTAGATACAACTACAGCTGCCGTAACAGGAACTGACTGTACAAGTGTTAAGTGGATATCGCCTGTTCCCGGAGGTAAATCGAGCAATAAGAAATCCAATTCACCCCAGTCGGCATCAAATATTAACTGTTTTAAGGCCTTGGTAGCCATTGAACCTCTCCATGCAACAGCCTGATCGGGAGTAGTAAAGAACCCGATAGACAGCATTTTTACTCCGTAATTTTCAACAGGAATCATCACCTGCTTACCATTGATATTCTTACCTAATGGTCTTTCTTTCTCAACATCAAACATTATTGGCATTGAAGGTCCGTAGATATCGGCATCAACCAAACCTACTTTGAATCCCATTTTTGCCAACTGCACTGCGATGTTTGCAGTAACTGTAGATTTCCCTACACCACCTTTACCCGATGCAACGGCAATAATATTTTTAATGTTTGGTAAAATCTTTTCCTCTACAGGAGCAATTTGTGGTTTTGCTATTTCTACCTTCATAGTTACCTGTATCGAAGCACCTGTGAATTTTTCTTCCAAAACACTTTTAATATTGTCCTCTACAGATTTTTTGACATGTAAAACCGGAGTGTTTACCATCGCAACAACAGTAATTGAATTTCCGGAAATTATTACATCCTGAACAGCACCACCTTCAACAATATTGTTGCCTGTGTTAGGAAGCCCAACAGTTTTTAACGCTTCTAAAACATCAGCTCTTTGAATATTCATTGTATATAGTTATATATTATAAATCATTTATTATTCTTATTAAGAATAAATCTTAATTAAGAGAGTGCAAATATAATAATTTCTCTATAAGTATTTGATGATAAAGGGATGAAGTGATAAAGAACTTATTTGTAATTAATTTCAATCTATGATTTATGCTTGTTTTCAGAGTAAATAAATGATATTAAGGTAGTTCTGTAGTCTATAATATATATAAACACATAATAATTCAGTATATTTATGTAACTAACATTAAACAATTTAGCTATGAAGGTAAAAGATAGAAGGCTAATTATCTACTTACTCATTCCAATTTTTGGGTTGATGGCTTTTAGTAGCTTTAAAAAGGATTATTTCGAAGTTTCCAAACAGCTCGACATCTTTGCTTCGTTATTTAAAGAGTTGAATATTTATTATGTTGATGATATTCAGCCCGATGAACTTATTCATGAGGCGATAAACAGTATGCTCGAAACATTAGATCCCTATACTACATATATGACAGAAGAGGAGTCTGAAGATTTTAAGGTACATACATCAGGAGAATATGCCGGGATAGGAGCTTCAATTAGAAATATAGACAATGAAGTGGTAATAGTTCAGACCTATGAAGGATTTGCGGCACATAAATCAGGTTTGCGAGCCGGTGATGTTATAATTGGTATTGACAATAACAATATGGAGAATAAAGATTCTGATGAGGTCAGTAGTCTTTTGAAAGGAAGTATTGGATCTGAAACATTAATCAAGGTGAAACGGTCAAACGCAGAGTTTCCACTCTCCGTAAAATTGAAACGTGAGAAAATAATAATAAAGGCAGTTCCGTTTTTCGGGATGGTAAATAAGGATGTTGGATATATAGTACTAAACTCATTTTCGAATAAGGCTAATTTAGAAGTTTCTTCTGCATATGATAAGTTAAAGAAGCAGGGTATGAAATACCTGATACTGGATTTTAGGGGAAATCCGGGAGGACTGCTGTCGCAGGCAGTTAGTGTCTCAAATCTGTTTTTACCAAAGAATACCTTTGTAGTAGAGACTAAAGGGCGGATTAAGGACTGGAATAAGAAGTACCACACTAGGCAGAAAGCAAAGGATCTTGAAATTCCTATAGTAATATTAACTAATTACGGTACTGCTTCAGCTTCAGAGATTGTTGCCGGGGCGTTTCAGGATTTAGACAGAGCTGTAATAATGGGGGATAGAACATATGGAAAAGGACTTGTACAACAACCGCGATCTTTGACTTATGGTACTCAACTGAAAATAACCATTGCAAAATATTATATCCCCAGCGGTCGCAGCATTCAGGCACGCGATTATTTCGACAGGAATGAAGACGGTAGCGTAAGGGTAATTCCTGATTCTCTAAAAGTCACCTATAAAACAAATTCGGGACGTATTGTCTATGATGGGGGAGGTATTGAACCTGATGTGAATATAGATATTGATGATTTGACGAAATTTTCCGAGAATCTAATTAGTGAAGGAATATTATTTAATTATTCTGTAAAATATTGCAATTCAACTGAAGGACCTGTAGATCTCAATACTTTTGAACTAAGTGAATCGGATTATAATAATTTCAAGAATTATGTAAGTGCCAGCGAGGTGGTATTTGAATCAGAGCTTGAGATCAAGCTCGAAGAACTTGTTTTACTTGCTAAGGAAGAGGATATTTATCAGGAACTTGAATATGCGATAAGTGATCTGGAATTAATGATAGAAAAAGAAAATAATAATTTATTTGTGAGAAATGATGCCCAGATTAAAAGGTTATTATCGTTAAGCATTGTAAATAATGATCATTTTGAAAGAGGCAGATATTTGTATAATATAAATAGGGATAAGGTTATATCTAAAGCTTCATTATTGCTTCAGAATCAGAATGAATATAACAGTATTCTGAGTAATAATACCAATTAAACTTCGGGTCTTATAGTGCATTTTGATGTTTATCTGGTATAAAGCTCAGCCGCCAAAATATATTTCTCACAAGCTATCCCAAACAAAGGCTGCCGCTGTTATCCGGGCGAACTATATTTCTGTACTGCGCCCCCAGGAATATGTAAATATTGGATATTTATATTCTTTCTTGCAAAATAAATAGTATCGGCATATTCACGTCCAAGATGGGAAATCTATGATATGAGAAACTTAAATTTTGTATTAATGAAGTATGTTGAAAAAAAATCACCTCACAGGTCCTTTTTATAAAAGTAACTATGAGGTGAAGATATTTTTTATTTTGGAGCTTAATTATTCTTTTGCCGTAACAACTTCTCCTTCTACAACTTCATCAGCTTCAAACTTAAGTGGCAGTGAAATGTTATCAAGCCTTGCTTTCATTGGAGTCATTTCCTCTTCGAAAACAACTTTAATTTCGTCGCCTATAGGTTTAACATCGGGTAATTTTTGTCGTAGTGCATCTACCTGTTTGCCATTTTTCCAGAACCTGTAACAAACGTGTGGCCCGGTAGCTAAACCTGTCATTCCCACATATCCTATAACCTGTCCCTGTCTTACAGTTTGTCCGGCTTTTACCGCCCTTTTCGACATGTGAAGATATTGTGTTGAATATGTAGAATTATGTTTAACCTTTACATAATGTCCATTACTTCTTGTATAGGCCGATTTAACCACAGTACCATTTGCGGTACTGATAATCGGTGTGCCTGTTGGTGCAGCATAATCGGTACCTAGGTGAGCTTTCCATCTGTGTTGAACCGGATGGAACCTTCTTCCTGAATACCTTGAGCTTATTCTAAATGTCCCGTATTTAAGCGGTGCTTTTAGAAAAGCCTTTCTTAAATTTCGTCCGTTTTCATCGAAATATTCCGGGAATTCACCTTTGTCGAAATAAAAACTATAAAATGACTGTCCGTTATTGTTAAACTCTGCAGCTTTGATTGGTCCAATGCCTACATAGGTAGTATCGTCTATATATTTTTCGTCAAAAACCAGTTTAAAGTAATCACCTTTTTGTAATCTGAAAAAATCGACAGTCCAGGCATATATTTCCGACAGACTATTTGATACTCTGTAATCGATTCCCTGATCTTCTAATGCTTGTGAAAGTGATGATGAGATAATTCCTGATACTTCTCTTTCCCTAAGTTCAATTTCTTTAGACTCTTTGTAAATATTAATAGAATCGCGCAGATCGAAAATTACATAATCAATCGCATTGGGTTGGTATATCATCACTTCGGCTGTAGAAAGCGAATCATCTTTACAGAGTAAGGTGTAATTCTTATTTCTTTGAATTTTGCGAATATTATAGATACCTTTTGACTTACCTGCTATCTTATGAATTTCGGGATACCCGATGTTTTGCTTTAAAAGTATTTCACCAAATGTCTGATTTTTTTCTACTTTTCCTTTAATGATTTTATAATCGTTGGCCTTAATTCCAAATTCAAAAATATCAGGCTCTTTTATATTTTCAAGTTCTGTTGAATTTGCAATATCATTGTTTTTGTCTGATTCTTTGTTGTTACTATCACATGAAAAAAGTAGAGCCAAAGCTGCTACAAGTATTCCTCCCTTTCTAAACATTTTTTCCAATCTTCTGTGTAAGTGATTTTTAATTTGGCAAAAGTATAATTTTTACTGAAATTATTAACTGAAGTTTATATATCTATTTAATATTACTGATGAACTACACTAAAAGAGTGTTTTAATCCTTTAAATCCCACCAGACTAACATATATTGATCCTACTCTGAGTTCTGACTCCATCCTTACAAGTATTTTATTATCATCGTCCGATATCCATAAAACTACTCCTTCATCTTCTTTAAATACTCTTCCTGATTGTACTAATGGAGAAAACTTCAGACATTTTACCCTTCCAAATTCAGTGTCGATTGTTTCTCTCCCCAGAAATTTTAATGAGAATTTATAAATGTCGTAGTCAATGAAAACATCAAAGTACAGTTTGTCGTTTATTTTTAAGGTATCTGCATCAACAAGTCTGGCGAAATAATAAGACGAAAGCATATCACCGGTCATCGGAGGTACCGTGAACAGAGAATCTTCCCTGTCATCTTCCTTTTCATCTTCGACCTTAATGCTATTGTTCTGCCTGTTAAAATAAACCTTTCTGTTTATTGTGTATCCTCCCTCATATACGTCTCTAATAAAGTGTGTTGGGAGAATACTCGTTTTATCCATGCGGCTTTCATAGTGATCTTCTACTTTGAAAAACCATTTAAACATGCCGACAGTCCATCCGTCACCATTTACAATAAATTGATTTTTACTAATGTCTTCATTTACTTCCAGTGTTGCATAGCCGGCTGTCACCATGCCGTAATGCAATCTGAATTTAAGCCATTCGCCCGCTTTGAAGGGGACTTCCTTATTGGTAGACTGACCTATGAGACTAGATGATAAAAGTAAAAAGTATATTAGGTATTTGTTCATTTTATTCTTTAGCAGTTCTAAGGTTGATTTAGGTTTCACAAGATAAAAAAAATGATCTACATTTAGACTAACGGAAAAAATAATTAATTATTGAACTCTTGT
>JBDLJM010000169.1 GCA_039714315.1 Bacteroidota bacterium
GAAGAACACTTTATATTCTTCGGTCTTAAGTCTCTTTTATCTTTCCTCTTTTATCTTTTCTCTTTTATCCTTCATCTTTCCTGCCTGACTGAGTCACGAAGGCAGGCATCTTTTCTCTTTTATCTTTTCTCTTTTCTCTTTTATCTTTTATCTTTTATCTTTTATCTTTAGCTCGCTGGCACTCCGTTCTTCAACGGTTCATCGGCTAAGCCGAGACACGGTGCTCGCTGAACCTCCTTCGTCGGTTTCCTCTTTCATCCCGTTCTTTCAACACCAAGCCAGTCAATAAAAAGAATATAGGTTACCGATAAAATTATTGCCCCTATAAACAATCCCACGAAACCGGAAGTGATAAATCCCCCCAATGACCCAAGAAAAACAACCATCATCGGAACAGACGAACCTTTTCCCATAATTATAGGCTTAACAACGTTATCGGCTAAAGTAATAGCTAAAATTAAGACAGACCATATACCCGCGGCAAACATCCCCTGCGTGTTGAACAGGTAGATTATTACGCCCAAAGATACCAGGGTGGGTCCCATTTGAATTATTATCAAAATCATGGCGATTAATGCCCATAGTCCGGCAAAGGGAACACCGGCCAACATGAAAACTACCCCCAGTAACAAAGACTGTACAAGCCCTACTCCAAATACTCCTTTGGACACACTTCTTACAGTATTTTCGATTATATCCAGCATGTTTTCACCGTCATCACCGGCAATTTTAATAAAGAACTTTGAAAATAAATCCTTTAAAGATTCTGAAAAATACAATAACACTCCGGAGATTATTACAGCTACAATAAATTGAATTATCCCTACTCCTATCCCCATCAGTGCATTGGCAAACCACGATACGGCCGACATTATTTCGGCTTTGTATTCGCCTAAAGACTCCATTAATACCGATGACAGACTTCCCCATACCAGAGCTATTTTATCACCCAATAACGGAATGGCCCTGATTTTATCCGGTAAGGGCGGCAATACCAGTTCAAAATCCTCACTGTTAATATTCAAAGAACTTATACCTCCAACCAGCGACTCTATCAGCCATCCGCTGGGGATAAGAATTAACAGTATTCCCAATAAAGAAATAATTACAGATGCCATTTTGTTTTTTCCTTTCAGCTTTTCCCTTAATTTATCATACACAGGATAAAGCGTAATTGCAATTATTCCACCCCATACAAGCAGAGATACAAATGGATATATAATTGTAAACGACCACGAAAAAACAACTGCTATCAGTGCTATTTTTATCAGTAGGTTAATCAATGACTGGGTTCTGTGTTTACTTTCCGCTTCCATATTAATAAATTTCTTATTTACTATCTAAGATAAGTAAAATAATGACTCAATATATCACTGTCCTGGTGAGTTGATGTTCTAATGGATTTGTATGAAAATTTACTCTAAAGGAATGTGTGATACTGTGAAGAATATTTATCAGCAAATAATGGTAAGTTCAGTAACTTAGCATTATTATAATTTAGCCTTAAATATTTTAGCACTTATGAAGACCTATTATAAAAGATCAGATAATTTTGAACCGGACTTTAACAATCTTTTAAAGGTGCTCAACAGGGAGGTTCCTAACCGACCTACTCTGTTTGAATTTGCATTTAACAACAGAGTAAACGACAAACTTTCGGCCGATTATAAAGGAGATGATAAAGACAGGCTTTTTCAATTTAAGAAACTGATTAATTCTTTTATAAATGCCGGTTACGACTATGCGACAATCTCGGCATGGCGAACAAATACATTAAGCTTTCCCAAAGGCGAGATTGAAGAAAAAGAAAGTCACTCGCTAAATGCAGGAAATATGATTAGTGACCGGGAGAGTTTCGAAAAATACCCCTGGCCCGATGCCGAAAAGGGAGATTATTACATCTACTCCGACCTAAAAGAAGTACTTCCGGAAGGCATGAAACTTATTGCCTCGGGAAATGGAGGATTATTGGAAAATGTAATAGACCTTGTAGGTTTCGAAAACCTGAGTTATATGACTCTTCTCGACGAAGATCTGACAAGCGATATTTTTGATGCTGTTGGTTCCAGGCTTTTGAGGTTTTACGAAATAGTAACGCAGGTAGATACAGTTGGAGCATGTATAGTAAATGACGACTGGGGATTCAAAAATCAAACCATGTTTTCGCCCGAAATGCTGAGGAGATGGGTATTCCCATGGCATAAAAAAATAGTTGAAGCTGTACACAAATCTGGCAAAAAAGCAATTTTGCATTCATGCGGAAAAGTAGATGATGTTATGGACGATATTATCGACGACATGAAATACGATGCAAAACATTCGTACGAAGACCTCATAACTCCTGTGGAGGAAGCTTATGATCTATGGGGCGACAGAATTGCAATACTCGGCGGTATTGATATCGACTTCCTGGCCAGAAAAACACCGGATGAAATAATAGAAAGATCAGTTACTATGTTAAAAAAAGCAATGGAACGCGGTGGCTATGCACTGGGGTCGGGAAACAGTATCCCCGATTATATCCCCGACGAAAATTACATTGCAATGCTGTCGGCGGTAAACAGGATTTAGCATCCCGGTTTTACCATTTCCCGTAAAACTTAGAAATGTCGAAATAGTAATCCACCTGTTCACCATCAGGCTTCTCTAAAGTTAAAATATCATAAGGTTTCTTTTTTTCGAAAACCAGAGACTGTCGTAACATATTACAATTGTGGCAATCTTTTCTAACATATTCATATTCTTCAGAAACGGAAGATACAATAATTGCTTTTTCGAAGGAGCTCCCATCGCGCTCTGCACTTCCTAATGTAGCGCTCTTTGATGCTCCACAGCCGCTAATAAACAACATTACAACAATAGTAAGCAGTGAGATGATTTTTTTCATTTTCTGTTTAAATTAAATCTTTCCAGCTCAAATATATACCATCTCAGGATTTATAATAAAAATAAATTAGCTTTATACAATCATTCTGCAAAGAATAAATTAACACAATATGCCTCTAAACTTAAACGCTCTGATCAGATACAGGCAAATTGACAGGTGCTTACGTAATAGCTTTATTAAATGCACTATTAAACGAATGCAGGAAATGTGTTCCGAACAGTTGAAGGCATATGAAGGTTTAAACGAAAATATTTCGGAAAGCAGTATTCATCGAGATATCGAAGTAATGCGGGGCGATTCACTTGGCTTCAATGCTCCTGTTATTGGGAATAAAGACATGTATCGTTATAGTGATAAAAATTATTCGATAGTAAATTCATCAATCTATGATATGGCTCTTTTAAAAAGGGTGATGTATTTGTTATTGGAAGAAAAAGACAACAAAGCCTATCTAAAACTTCAAAAAGTATTATCCGACATTTCCGATATAACCGGAATAGAATTTATCGCTGCCGAATACGACCATACAGATCAGGAAGATTCTGACATAGATATCGGCGCTAAAGAAAGTTGTTACATCGAAAATTTTGCTCCTTCATCTTCTTTTACCGATTTTCATGAAGCCCCTGAAGAAAAAGAAGAAGAGGGTTTATATAGCTGGAAAAAAATACTGGATGCTATAACGTTTGGCTAATAACCAAAAATTAAAACTCAACAATACGAATCTAAACAAGCTACTTTATAAAATAAACTGACTATGACTGTTCTAAGAAAATTATTAATCATTTTACTGCTTGGTATAGGGGCTAATCTTTTTGCTTCACAGGTTGACACCTTAATCATTAAAAGCAAAATAATGGATAAAAATATCTCCAACATAGTAATTTACCCCGACAGCCATGAAAAGCAAAAGGATGGTTTACCGGTACTTTACATGCTTCACGGTGCCGGCGGCAACTATCTCGATTATATTTCGCGAAATCCCGACATAAAGAAACTTTCGGACATATATAATATTATTATAGTATGCCCCGACGGAGGTAGTACAAGCTGGTACTTCGACAGCCCTATCGACCCCGGATACATGTACGAAACCTATGTTTCGAAGGAACTTGTAAATACTGTTGATGAAAAGTATAATACAATAAAAAATAAAAGCGGCCGTGCAATAATGGGCTTAAGCATGGGCGGACACGGTGCTTTTTATCTCGGCATAAGGCATCAGGATATATGGGGAGCAATTGGCAGTATGTCGGGAGGTGTCGACTTCAGACCTTTCCCCGAAAACTGGGATATCAAAAAACGTTTAGGCAGATATTCCAAAAATAAAGACCTGTGGAATAAACATACGGTTACCAACATGATTGATTCTATAGGCGAAAATATGGTGATAATTATGGATTGCGGTTACGACGATTTCTTTTTCGATGTAAACAGGACTTTTCACAATAAGCTCCGTGAGAAAAAAATTGCACATACCTATATAGAACGACCGGGAAAACACAGCTGGGAATACTGGAATGAAGCTATTAACTATCAGGTATTGTTTTTTTATGAATACTTTGTAAAGCATTGAGGAGTGACAATGGGAGTTAATGGGATCTCTAATTTTCTACTTCTCCCACCCCTCAACACCTCTAACATCAATAAAAAATTCAGCTTTTGATTTTAGGGCATTTAATGTTGAGGTCTCCCAATTCGTAGAAGAATCAAAATTCAGGTTTGGAACAAGCGAGACTCGAACCTCATCTTCAAAACTTTTATTAAAAAACTCATGGAGTTCTCCCCAATAATCCACGATTATATCTTTTCGTTTTTCAATTAAATCAGGTGTTGGAATTTTATCACTCTTGTTTCCATTTACTTTTTTCAATGCCGGAAGTAAATTCCAGATATCATTGTTTAGGTAGTGGGCAAAAGGTAATACATGATCAACATTCAATTTATTATCATCAAATCTTTCATCAATTTTTTTACCACTCCAAACACAAAACAACTCATCTTTCTTTTTGTAATAAGATTCAACAAGTTTAGTGTCACGTGAAGAACCTGGATGAACCATTAATCTTTCGAGTATGTATCCTTTTTTGATTTTATTGTTTTGATTTTTAGATGTTTTTACAATGAAGTCAGCCCAGTTATTTATAATTGAGTTTCTGCCGCCAATGAAACCACCCATATATTTCAATACAATGTAGAAATCGTAAGGAATACTAACATGTTTCAAATTATTAATTAAAAACCCAGAATTAATCCGTTCTCCTTTTTTAGCAACGAAGCGATTCTTCCCTTCCGGTTTGCTATAGATAGAGTAGTTGTTTTGAGAAAAAGAATTACCAAGATACTTGATTGGCCCATTTTCAATAGCGGAATAAAGACTCTTTATTAATTTAGTTAAAATCGGATAAATATCTTCAGGTAAATTATACTTCTTATATGATTGATAAAAATTCTTGAAACCTCCATATTTTGAATATGACTTAATCAAATTCTCAAAATCAGCTCTAAAAGCAATATTTTTACCTTTCTCTCCAATCGGTGTTTCTGCATCAAGTTGGGGTAGAAATATATCTGATTCTAATAAAGGATAATAATACCACAACCATTGCTCCACCAATAATCCCATTGAAAAGCTAACTCTATTGTGAAGTTTATCTTTGATAATATGTTGATCGTAGTAGCTAATAGCATCAATTGTAGCTTTTATCAATGCAAATTTATATGTAGCTGTTTTAGCATCTCGCTCCAATATTTGACTAACTCTTATAAAACTTTCCGTATCTATTTTCATGCTATGCTTTCGTTTCCATTAAAAAAGAATACCATTTAATTTCCCTTCCCGATGCATCGTAATTTTCTATAATATCATTTATAATAAAATTGCTTTTTTCGAATATATTAATCCAATCGTTCTTGGAAAAATTTAAAAAAAATCGCTCATCGTTTTTTAACTCTCTATCTCCTGAAACTGAAATGTAAACCGGTGATTTTGGAACTAAGACCTCATTAACTTTTTGAAGTAAAATCACTAAATCTTTCTCTTCGAGATGCATCATTGTA
>JBDLJM010000170.1 GCA_039714315.1 Bacteroidota bacterium
GCCAGCGGGGGAACGGTAATTGAAATCTGTTCTGTCGACCTTTTTAAGTTTGGAATAAATCATTTTCCTCACTCCTTTATCGTCATCCTCAAGGCCATTTACCAAACGCTGAACAGCATCCGATCTCAGAGAACTTTTTTCAGATATCAATCCAACTTTAGACGATAACGAATAGGCACTATACCTTTGCTCTCTAACATCGCTGTCGAGATAAATACGAAGTTTCTTAAAAGTAGATTTTTGATTTTTTTCAGCAAACCATTCCTTATTAAGCGAAATGCTTTCGCCTTTTTTTAAGGCGCTGAAATATTTTGAAATACTCTGCCCGTAAGTCAGATTACTTAAAGAAAAAAGTAAGAGTACAAGGTGAATATACTTTTTCACAAAATTGATATTAAGGGTTAGGTAATTATGGGGTTAGTTGTAAATGTATAAATATTGCGCATAAGCTCAATTATTTACAATAAACTTTACAGTTATAATTTAAGTCCTCCCATTTTATCCTAAACAGTAAGACTTTAGAGAATATTTTGACAAATTATAAGGTTTATAAAAAGGATTTTTTCAGTATTTATACTACATGCGGGAAGTATTTTTCCTACCCACCTTAGATTAGGACGGCTAAACATTCTTTATTATAACATGTTGCGCGTTGCATTGCCGGTTACAACTTGTTTCAGGTTCGGTGTGGGTTGCTATAAAAAAGATACTACCACGAATGCTGTGGAAATAATAAATAACCATCTCACAATCTCACCTTCTCACCATCTCACCTTCTCACCTTTTAATCAAAGTAATAATATTCTACTAATAGTAGTAATACCTGATTTTTTATTTTACCTAATAATACATAATTTGCAAACACAGAATGTTCTTATATATTAAAATCTAATTCTACTATGAAACTTCTAATGATATACTGCGATAAATTCTCTTATACTCCACAAATAAAAACTTTGGAAAGCTTTCCCGAGGTGGAAAAAGGCGAAGTTTATAAAGACTCTCTTGTAGCTTTTATACATGCCGAGGAACACGATCATGAGGACCCGAAAGCTGTAGAGACAAAACTGGTGAAAAACCTGAAATGGGCTGCAAAAAAGAACAATACAAAAAAGGTTGTTCTACATTCCTTTGCCCACCTGTCGGAAAGCAAAGCTGATCCGAATTTCACAAAAGAGATTTTCGATCTTGCAGAGGCGAGAATGAATAATGCAGATTACCAATGCAGCCAAACACCCTTTGGATATTTTCTCGATATAGACGTACAGGCTCCGGGAATATCGCAGGCAAGGATCTTTAAGGGATTCTGACCTTAAGCCTAAAATATCATCGATATGATTTATTAATGGCACTAAAAAGTGAAAAAAAATTTCGGGACGATACAATTATAAATACTCTCACACAAATGCTCAAAAAACAACCTTTGTTATAAGTTCTTACGATTTCTCTACCTATAACAATATATTTTTTTAGCCGCGAAACCTTTAGGTTCAACGGAGTTAATGCGCGAAATCGAAGGTTCAACGAAGTTAATGATGATTTAAGATTAAAAAAACATAATGAAAGCTTAACTTAATGACGTTGACCGCGCCCGGGATAGGAATGGCAGCTTTTTTATTTAAAAACTAATGAAACTTTGCTATTGAGAGCGACCCCGGGAGCTCCTCAATGGCATTAGTTGAATAGCTTTTAAATAAAAAACTATAATGGATAGCCCGATAAGGCGCCAGTAAAATAATTGACAACAGACGCATCTTTTATTTGAAGAGTATAAGCGTTAATTATGATCATAATTTTCAAGAAGGGATAAACATATATTTTCACTCAAAACAACAAGGGTAATTTCATTCATTTTAGCACAAACACAATTTAGAACCTCTCTAAATAACAACAAATCGCACACAACTAACAACGCATAACTACTTAAATACCAAATCATTTATATATGATTGCAATTTTGAATAGCATCACAAAATATAGCCTCTAAATCGTAACTTATGTAACACTAATACTCTATAGTGTATTAATAACATCTATCACATTGCTATTTCGTAAATTTGCACTACTTTTACATGCCCTTAGAACGGGGTAGATTGAGAGTTAGCAAGCAACACTAATCAACTCTCAATCAAACAAATAAAAAGTATAAACACGTATTATAATAACTAAATTTTCGATTATGTCTAACGATAAATTGAAGACTCCGGCTCAGAAATTGATTGGAGATGGAAATGAAGGAGCTTCATGGATTGCTTATAAGTGTTCTGAAGTTGCGGGTATCTACCCTATTACACCATCATCAAACATGGGTGAGAATGCTGACATGTGGGCAGCAAACGGAGTAAAAAACATTTGGGGTAATGTTCCTGAAATAATGGAAATGCAATCAGAAGCGGGTGCTGCAGGTACTGTACACGGTGCTTTGGCTGCGGGTGCAATGACTACTACGTTTACTGCATCTCAGGGTCTGTTGCTTAAGATTCCTAACATGTATAAAATTGCTGGTGAATTACTACCAACAGTTGTACATATTTCGGCTCGTACTTTGGCTTCGCATGCTCTTTCTATCTTTGGTGACCACCAGGATGTTATGGCTGCACGTCAAACCGGTTTCGCGATGTTGTTTGGAAACAATGTTCAGGAAGCTCACGATATGGCAATGATTGCTCACGCAACTACATTGAAAACCCGTGTTCCTTTCATGAATATCTTCGACGGATTTAGAACATCTCACGAGATTTCTAAAGTTGATAAAATTTCTGATGAAGTAATTCGCGAAATGATCGACGAAGAGTTAGTAATTGCTCACAGAGAAAGAGGTCTTAACCCTGACAGTCCTGAAATTAGAGGTACTGCCCAGAACCCTGACGTATTCTTCCAAAACCGTGAAGCATCGAACAAATATTACGAAGCTGTACCGGATGCTGTTCAGGATGAAATGAACAAGTTTGCTGAACTTACAGGTCGTCAATATAAAATCTACGAATACTATGGAGCTGCTGATGCTGACAGAGTTATCGTGATGATGGGATCTGGTGCCGAAGCTGCTGAAGAGTCTGTTGACTACTTAAACTCTAAAGGTGAAAAAGTTGGTTTATTAAAAGTAAGATTATACCGTCCGTTAGATGCTAAAGCTTTATTAGCTGCTCTTCCAAGAACAGTTAAAGCTATTTCTGTTCTTGACAGAACTAAAGAAATGGGTCAAATCGGTGAACCATTATTCTTAGACGTAGTTTCTGCATTCCACGCAACAGGAAAAATGGAACACATGCCAACAGTTGTTGGAGGTCGTTACGGTCTTTCTTCTAAAGAGTTCACTCCTACAATGGTTAATGCTGTATATGAAAATCTTCAGCACTCAACTCCTAAAAACAATTTCACTGTAGGTATTAAGGATGATGTTACTCACTTATCATTAGACTACGATAAAGATTTCGCAATCGACTCTAAAGGATTTGCCGGATTATTCTACGGATTAGGTTCTGACGGTACTGTAGGTGCTAACAAGAACTCTATTAAGATTATCGGTGAAACTACCGATAACTTCGTACAGGGATACTTTGTTTACGATTCTAAAAAATCCGGATCAACAACAACGTCTCACTTACGTTTCGGACCGGAGAGAATTAAATCTACATATTTAGTTGATAAAGCTGATTTCATAGCATGTCACGTATTCGAATTCTTAACGAAATTCGAAAGCATGTTAGAAGATGCTAAAGAAGGATCTGTATTCTTATTAAACTCTCCTTATTCTAAGGACGAAGTTTGGAGTCACCTTCCAAAGCACACTCAGCAAACAATTATCGACAAGAAACTTCAATTCTATGTAATCGATGCTACAACAGTAGCAATGGAAACCGGAATGGGGTCTCGTACAAATACTATCCTTCAAACATGTTTCTTCCACATCTCAGGAATTCTTCCGGCTGATGAGGCAGTACAGAAAATTAAGGATGCAATTGTAAAGTCTTACTCTAAAAAAGGAGATAAGATTGTACAGATGAACTTTAACGCAGTAGACCAGGCTGTTGCCAACCTACACAAAGTTGAAGTTCCTGCTGAAGCTACTTCTACAATCACAATGGCACCTCCGGTTCCCGAAGATGCTCCTGAGTTTGTAAAAGACGTTATCGGTACAATTATTTCCGGAAAAGGTGATGAGCTACCTGTATCTGCATTTACTGCTGATGGTACTTTCCCAACCGGAACTACAAAATACGAAAAATCGAATATCGCTACTATGGTACCGGTATGGGATATGAGTATTTGTACTCAGTGTAACAAATGTTCATTAATCTGTCCTCACGCTGCTATTCGTCCTAAAGTTTATTCTGAAGACAAATTGGCTGACGCTCCTGAAACATGGAAATCAGTTCCAGCTAAAGGAAAAGAATTCAAAGGTGACTTCTATACATTACAAGTTGCTGTTGAAGACTGTACAGGTTGTGAGATTTGTGTATCTGTTTGTCCTGCTGTAAACAAAGAAGACAATACTAAGAAAGCTATCAACATGGCTCCTCAGTTACCAATTAGAGAAACTGAAAGAGAAAACTGGAACTACTTCTTAGATCTTCCAAATGTTGAGCGTACAAAAGTAAAAGCTGGTACTGTTAAAGGTTCTCAGTTCTTAGAGCCATTGTTCGAGTTCTCTGGAGCTTGTTCTGGTTGTGGTGAAACTCCATACATCAAGTTAATCACTCAGTTATATGGTGACGAGATGGTAATTGGTAACGCAACAGGTTGTTCTTCAATCTACGGTGGTAACCTTCCAACTACTCCATATACCAAAAACGAAAAAGGTCGTGGACCGGCTTGGGCTAACTCATTGTTCGAAGACAACGCTGAATTTGGTTTAGGTATGCGTTTAGCTCTTGACAAGAAGCGCGAGAAAGCATTTACTTTCTTAGCTGAAAACAAAGAGATCGTTGGTGAAGAGTTATTCAACGCTATCGCTGATAACGGAGAGTACTCTGATGCTGAAAAAGAAACTCACGAAGCTAACATCGACGAGGCTATTGCTAAAATCAAAGCTGCTGGTGTAAGTAACGAAGAGAATCTTAAGTTTGTTTCAGACAACTTACGTAAGAAAGCTGTTTGGATCATCGGTGGTGACGGATGGGCATATGATATCGGTTACGGTGGACTTGACCACGCTATTGCTTCAGGTAAAAACGTAAACATCTTAGTTATGGATACTGAGGTTTACTCTAATACCGGAGGTCAGGCGTCTAAATCTACTCCAATCGGTGCTTCTGCTAAGTTCGCTGAGAAAGGTAAAGTGATTCCTAAGAAAGATCTTGCTCTACAAGCTATCACTTACGGTGATGTTTATGTAGCACAGATTGCAATGGGAGCTAAAGATGCACAAACTGTAAAAGCAATCCAAGAGGCTGCTAATTACGATGGACCATCTATCATTATTGCTTACTCTCACTGTATTGCACATGGTTACAACATGAAAGATGGTACTTCTCAACAAGAGAAAGCCGTTGCTTCAGGTCACTGGCCACTTTACCGTTTCGATCCAACGAAAGATATGGGTAAACAATATCAGTTAGATTCTAAAGCTCCAACGCTTCCGTTAGAAGATTATATCTATAACGAAGCCCGTTACGCATCTGTTAAGAAGAAGACTCCTGAATTAGCTGCTGACTTATTAGAATTAGCTAAGAAAGAAATCGATAAGAAATGGTTCCGTATAGAATCACTTAAACAACTTTAATTAGTGGTTTAAATCTTTAAGATTATAAATACCGAATCCCGCTTAGCGTAAGTTGAGCGGGATTTTTTTGTTT
>JBDLJM010000171.1 GCA_039714315.1 Bacteroidota bacterium
TAGAATACCTGACGGTAACTTTATTATTAAAACGTATACCGATAAAGAAGTAATTATTAATAGAATTATTAAAAAAACAAAATAAATAACTGAATTATTAACCTTAAAGAGAAAGCGTCCTGTGAAGGGCGCTTTTTGTCGTTGTATAAGCTGGTTACTGGTTGCTGGTTGCTGGTTACTGGTTGCTGGTTGCTTGTTTCTGGTTACTTGTTTCTGGTTTCTGGTTACTTGTTGCTGGTTGCTGGTTACTTGTTTCTAGTTGCTTGTTGCTGGTTACTTGTTGCTGGTTGCTTGTTGCATTACTTGTTGCATTACTTGTTGCTGGTTACTGGTTGCATTGCTGGTTACTGGTACAACTTTAGACTTTAGACTTTAGACTTTGTACTTTAGACTTTGTACTTTGTACTTTAGACTTTGTACATCCCTAACCAGACAAACTCAACATTTCCTCAAATAATATAATAGGATCTTTATTCTCGGTTAGCTCCGTAAGAGAACTGTGTAATCTTATTATTACATGTTGCGGCTTATTAAACTTTTCTGTGCTACTAAATTCTCCTTTTAATTCATAAATATCACGCTCCAGATCAACAATCTTTACATAGCGCTGAAACTGCTCTATATTGAGCGGGGGCAGTCCGTTTGATTCGAGCCTTTCTTTAAATAATGTGGAGTATTTCATAGTCTTTTATTTGGGACCAAAAAGATAGGAAAAAGAATTGAGATATTAGATATTAGACGTTAGATATTAGACGTTAGATAATAGACGTTAGAGAGATGACAGGTTTCAGATTGCAGGTTCCTGAGACTGTCGAATGACCGGTTGCTGGTTCTAAGACCTCTAACTATCATAACTCATAAGTACTCATACGAACTCACAACTCACAACTCCTACAGAATCTAAAACAAGTTCATATCATCACTCAACAGCCCCAATCACCTCTTTCAAAAATGCATTAAAGTCCATTTTATTGGTATTGTTTATTCCCATACGTACTACTACCATATCTTTCGACGGTATTACAAAAACTCTTTGTCCCTGATATCCGTCAAAGAAATACAAATCTTCAGGAGCATCGGCATATTCCGAATGATCAACGTTTAGCCATATCTGAGCTCCGTAATTTCCTCCGGAAGTATTTGTTGGAGTTACGGCATAATCAACCCAGGTTGAATCTATTACCTGTTCTCCGTTCCAGTTACCTTCATGCAGGTATAATAAACCAAATTTTGCCCAGTCTCTGGTATTTGCCCAGCTGTACGATGATCCTATAACATTACCCATAACATCAGTTTCCAGAATCATTGAATTCATACCTATTTTATCAAACAGCTCATTATACCAAAAATTTATATAATCCTGCTGCGATTCGAACTTGTTTCTCATTAAATACCCCGATAAAAGATTTGAAGTACCTGATGAATAGTTCCACGATTCATTTGGTTTTCCTGTTAATCCTTTTTCTCTCTGCATTACGCTCATATCGCTCTCTAAATACAACATTTTGGTAACGTCCGAAATTTTGTTATAATTCTCATCCCACTCCAAGCCACTGTTCATCTGCAGAAGGTTATTATAGGTAATTTCTTTTCTTTCGTCGTTTTGCCACTCCGGAACTTCTGCTTTTGCGTTTATATCTACCATTCCTTTTTTCTGCATGATTCCGTACATGGTACTTGTAATAGTCTTTGTCATTGACCAACCCAACAATACAGTTTCCTTATCGAATCCTTCGGCATATTTTTCGGCAATAATTTGATCTTTATATATAACCATCACAGAACGAGATCCCTCTATCCTGTCAGGGTTTATGTCAAAAGAATTATCAACTGCCTTATTTAGTAAATCGTAATTTACATTGGCGAATATCGTATCCTTTTGTGCCATGTCGCCGTATGGAAATGCTAAATTAGTTTCTCTAATATTACGCTGTGGAGCAATCAAATTTGCTTTTTCATCATAGTCGTCAGTAACTACAACAACTCCTAATCCTTCCCTGTATACAGCCTTATTTTTTTTCAGCCCGTATAATGTTGCACTAACCGACTTTTCCTTTTCATTTACTTCGATACTTGCAAGATTTATCGGCGAAAAATTGTTATCACATTTATTTACCGATTCCTGTGTTCTGTCAGCAACAAAAACTGCCGATGCTACCATTTTCGAGGCATACCCCGTTATGATATCCAACTTCGGATAATTTGTATATCCTACATAAGCAACTCCCAGTACTAGTATTAAGGAAAAATAGGCTAATATTTTTTTCATAATTGTGTATTATTTATTCTATCTGTAAAATCAATCTCAAAGCTACACTTTTTTTATTATCTATACTTCAACAAAGGCAATGAGTTATGGACTTATGTCAACACTCAACTCAACACTAATAACTATATCACTGTACAATTAAAACATTGAATCTTTACTAAAAAACAATAAATTAACTTAATTTAGCCCCTTATTAATTACGACAAATATGAGAATTGTTATCAGCGGAGACGGTGATGTTGCATTTTTTCTGGCAAAAAACTTAGCGGAAGAATATCATAACATCACTGTAATTGATGAAAATGAAGAGCATCTGGAATATATTTCTAATCATATTGATGTAGCTACTATTAAAGGAAAGTCAACATCCTTACTTATCCTGAAAGAATTGGATATGGAAAAAGTAGATATGTTTTGTGCTGTGGAGAAATCTCAGGATAAAAACTTACTTACGGCTTCTTTGGCAAAGGGAATGGGAGCCAAAAAGTGCGTAGCACGTATATCAGACCCTACTTTTCTGTATCGAAGAGATATATTTGACTTACAAAAACTGGGAATCGACGAAATCATCTCTACAGAAACGCTTGCCTCAAAAGAAATAAGACGCCTCTTAAGAGAAACTGCTATAACCGACACATTTGAATTTGCTGCCGGAAGATTATCTCTAATCGGAATTCACCTCAAGGGTAATGAATCGATAATTGGAAAAACTCTTGCAGAAACTGCAGCATATACTCACGATTTAAATTTCTTAACAGTAGCTATATTACGTGATGACCAAACGATAATACCACGTGGAGACACCAAATTTGAACAGGGAGATCACGTTTATTACATAACTCAACCTGAAGGTCTAAAACGTATTTTAAAAGTTACGGGAAAAACATCGGAAAGGGTTAAAACCATCATGATTTTAGGTGGTGGAGATATCGGACGTTCAACTGCAATGGCTCTTACCCGAAAATTCCGGGTCATACTAATTGAAAAAGATAAACAAAGGAGTTTCGAACTTGCCGACATGCTAAAAAATACACTGGTAATAAATGGCGACGGCAGGAATGTTGAATTACTCGAAGAAGAAGGAATATCTGAAGTTGATGCTTTTATAGCTGTAACCGGCAATTCCGAAACTAATATTATTGCAAGCTTAGTTGCTAAAAGTCATAATGTACCAAAAACTATTGCTCTTGTAGAAAATATGGATTTCATCCATTTATCACAAAATATAGGTATCGACACTCTTATTAATAAAAAACTTATTGCTGCAAACTTTATATCGAGATATGTCCGCAAGGGACGTGTTACTAATCTGGCCAGTTTACCCGGTGTAGATATTGAAGTGGCGGAGTATGTTATACATTCAGAATCAAAAATTTTGGAAGCTGCACTTAAGGATCTGCAATTCCCTGCAGAGGCTATTGTTGGAGGAGTTATCAGAGGTAAAAAAGCATTTACTCCTCACGGAGAATTTATATTTCGTGAAGGAGATCGTGCCATTGTAACTTTCCGACGCGGAGCAGAAACAATTACAAAAGTTGATAGTTACTTCGAATAAATTAGGTGGATGATGAGCAGCAGATTTAATTTTTCTTTAGTATTCCGCTTCCTGAGTAAACTATTGATGTTTAACGGTGCTTTCATGCTACTTTGCCTGTCAGCATCAATATACTACAATGAACCCGAAGACTATATTCCCTTATCTCTTTCGGGAGTTATCACTATACTTTTCGGCCTGCTAATATACTTTGTGGCAAAACGATACAATATAAGGTCGGAAATGACTAAACGCGACGGCTATCTGATAGTTACATTCGGATGGGTACTTATGACATTTTCGGGAAGCCTCCCATATATATTAAGCGGTACAATAACCGATTTTTCTTCCGCGGTATTCGAAACTATCTCCGGATATTCAACTACCGGAGCATCGGTATTAACCGATATAGAATCCGTAAATAAAGATATATTACTGTGGCGCAGTCTTACCCAGTGGATTGGCGGTATGGGGATTATTGTACTTACCGTAGCAATATTACCGATATTGGGAATTGGGGGGATGCAGCTTTTTGTGGCTGAAGCACCCGGTATATCTCCCGATAAATTACAACCCCGAATTAAAGATACTGCCCGAAGACTGTGGATAATATACGTTTCACTAACTGCAGTCGAAACCGTTCTGCTAATGTCAGGTGGATTTAGCTTCTACGATGCCTTAAACCATTCTTTTACTACAATGGCAACAGGCGGGTTCTCTACATTTAACAGCAGTGCAGCAGAATTTACTCCATACATCCAATATATCCTGATTGTTTTTATGTTTTTTGCAGGAACCAACTTTACATTAACGTATTTTGGGTTTCACGGTAAGCTAAGAAAGATATGGGAAAATGAAGAATTTCGTTTTTATACATTGATGATCACCGTAGTAACGGCAATCCTTACAACAGTTGTTTATCTTTCAGGTTGGTCCAATAGCGATTTTGAACAGTCATTCAGGGATGTACTATTCCAAACAGTCTCAATAATTACTACAACAGGATTTGTTTCGGTCGATTACACACTGTGGCCACCATTGGTTATGATGGTGATATTTTTACTGATGTTCGTTGGAGCATCTGCAGGATCGACTGCCGGAGGTGTGAAAATTGTTCGACACATCATTCTGATAAAAAATGCTTTTAAGAGCTTTAAACGTCAACTACACCCGAAAGCCATTATCCCTGTACGATTAAACGGAAAAGCAGTTAACGAAAGTGTTGTTTATACTGTCCTTGCATTCATGATGGTTTATATTATGACTTATACTACCGGCGTAATTATTTTAACAGCCTTAGGTGTTGATTTTCTGACTGCCCTGGGTGCAGTTGCAACATCGCTGGGTAATATCGGTCCGGGAATAGGAAACGTTGGACCTGTCGATAATTTCGCCCACCTTTCAGCAAGCGTAAAATGGATATTATCCTTTTTCATGCTTATCGGTCGTCTGGAATTATTCACAGTACTGATGCTTTTCACTCCCTACTTCTGGCGTAGAATGCATTAATTTGAAGTATTTAGTAGATCATTGAATCATTAAATCATTAGATCACTGAATCACTGAATCATTGTATCATTAACTCATTAACAAGGGCACCATTTCGCGTGTTCCGTTATAGTCTTTTAGTCTATATATTTTCACAATACGGCTGTGGGGTCTTTTTTTATTCAAAAAAAGCCTCCTCGTCCTTTTGTTCAATATATATAGCCTTCAAAGAGCTGCCACTTCACCCGCGGGTGCAAAACCAGGAGAAAACGGATCAAGTTCATTTTCTGGGGAGTCTTAAAAAATCAGGCATAAAGTTTACATAATCTGAACAGGAAAAATAGGATATCTTTCACTCCTCTAAATTGCCTTCTAAACTCTTTAATTCTGGCATTGAAAGATTCTGCAGAAGCATGTTAGTTAGTCTACACCTC
>JBDLJM010000172.1 GCA_039714315.1 Bacteroidota bacterium
CTTTAGACTTTGGACTTTAAAACTCCGATGCAAGCTCAGAAGGACAAGAGTCTTTATCCAAATATAAATTACCTTCAATTTTCAATAGTATTGAAGCAGGTAGTTCATTAGTTGGTTCATCTATTTGAAACAGGCGTTTTAAAACCGACTGCTTATTCTCTAATGGAACCATTGTATACACATTATTAGCCGATTGCATTGCTGTGGTAGTCATGGTTATTCCTATCTCAGGAATGTATCCAAGGCTTCTAAAATGAGGATCATTCATTAATTGAGCTTTAGATTCAGCTGCTACATCCACCACTTTTACTAATTTTTTTTCATTGAAATCGGTATCGAAAGGCTCGTTTAATGCAAGGTGTCCTGACTCTCCAATACCTAAACACATAATATCTATTTCTCCTGCACCTACCAGTAAATCACTAAAACGTTCAGCTTCCTGATAAGGATCTTTTGCTCTGTAATTAATAAGGTTTACAGTTTTAGGTAAAACCTTATCATACAGCATATTTTGAGTAAGGAATCCACAAGTATAATAAGCCGGCATTCTTACATCATGAAAGTCATCTACATTGAAACAAACTACACGTTTCCAATCGATTTCTTTTTCTGCTGCCAGTGATGTAAAAAAACTAAGTTGACTTTCGGCCGATGAAAAAACCATATTTATCTGCTCTTTTTCAGATAAAAGTTCTCTCATTTTTCCTGCCACATCTGATGCTGCTTTTTCTCCGAGCTCTGTTACGTTGTTGCTCAATATTACATTTGTATTTCCGTAATTCATTTTGTTGTTCTTTCTGGTAAAAAAGATAATATTATTATAATCCTTATACTCTTGTTTCTAATACAAAATAAAAGGATGTAGCTTTCTATTACAATACACAAAATGATATTATCGCTTCATGTTTTGGCAGTAGCTTATAAAAAAAGCCACTAATTCGCGAATTAGTGGCTTTTTCATTAATATTCTATACATTATTTTATTTCAACAGATGTCGAATAAACCAATTTCACAGGTCCAAATAAACCTGATTTACGTGGTTCCAAATCCTCGAAAGGAATAGCCTCACTTGTTTCATGACCATCGATATTTGATCTGGTATATCTTTTATCTTTTGGCAACTTAGTATCTCCTATCATACGGTTAGCCCATGTATTGGCAATAACAATTTCGAAAGTATTTTCTCCGGCTTTAACCTTATCAGTAACTTCGATTACGTAAGGTGCTTTCCATACGTTACCAACATACTGTCCATTTACAGTAACATCACCCGACAACCAAAGGTCGCCCATATCTAAATAAACTTTGTTTCCATTTGCCAATTTAGATGCATCAACAGTTACTGCGTTAGTATATTTAACCTCTCCTGAGAAATATTTAACATCTGCTTGGTCAAAATCAGTATATGATTTCAACTCCGACTTTATTGCCTGTGCAGGTCCTCCGTAAGTTTTTCCTCTTGTAGGAAGGAATTCCATTGTCCACTCACCGGTAACATCATCAATAGCCGGTACATTTGCTACATCAACCGAAATAGTTTTATCAGCAGATGTTACAACACTTACTTTTTCATTTTTAAATGCTTCAACAGTTACAGTTGATCCCTTTACAGATCTTACTACTGCATTTCCTTTTAAAGAATTCACATAATCAGCTTTTCCTTTAGTGAAAACAACAAATACAGATTCAAATTTATCTAAATCCATATCGATAGTTATTCCTTTATCAAAAACACTGTAAGCCAACACCGGAGTTCTTTCGCCTGTAGAAGGATTCCACAATTCAGGAGTAGCATTTTGCACACGGAAATTAGCTTTCACAGTCATTTTCTCGTCTTTTGCATTACGTACAAAGTATATTTCTTCGTTAGCAGTACGACGGTGAATATAATCCAACTCAACAGCTTTTCCTTGTTTTGATTCTTTCAAATATGAGAAATCCTGAGTAACACCCATTTCGGCAAGTACTTGTTTAACTTCTTTTCCGAAGATAACACGTCCTTTACCTACTTTGTTTTCGGTAACAGATTTTCCATCAATACTACCCCAAAGCTCTGCAGCAAGTTTTTGTACTTCTGCATCGTTTTTAGCAGCATCGAGTAATCCTGTAGCTCTTGAAGGTCTTTCGCCAATTACAGTAGCTCCTTTGCTTACTAACTCTTTTACTTTTTTAATAGCAGATAGAGTAATATTGTTTTGTGCAGGTAATACTAATACCTCGTAGCTCAATCCATCAGGAAGTACAATATTTCCATCTTTTACATCCATGCGGTTAAGTAACACATCGAGGTTTGTTACATCAAAATCATAGCCTTCGAAATCGCTATAAGTATATTTTGGCTGAACAAAATTAGCTCCTTTATTTCCGTAGTAGTAAACTATATCGCCAACAAATTTACCTTGTTGAAGCATATATGATGTACGACCAAGGTATTCCATCCAAGGTTTAGCCTGGTTCCACCATGCAAGATTTACACTTAAGTGCTGACCCGCGTGATAAGCCCAACCCGGCATACCTCCTTCGGGTGGAGTGTGCTCTGCCATGTGCCATACAATATGGTTCATACCTTCACAGAAAGCTCTGTCGGCCGATGGTTTTAAATCAACCGGTCCATCTTGCCAGTGACGGAATCCTGTAAACGACTCCATGTGGACAATTTTATCTTCTCCATAAATGTGAGATGCACAAGCAGTTTCTTTAACTACCCAAAGTCCATCCCAATTTTCGCGCCAAGGCCAAAATTCACCTTGCATTTGATCGATAGAGTTCATTGCACTAAGTGCCTCAACCGGTACTTTGTGAATTGGAGCTCCAGGACCTGCAGCTTCAGCTTTAATAGCCATTCCGCGTTCGTGTGCAGTTTCGTTAGCCGTGATATAGAAAGCATCTATTAACAAATCGCCCATAGTACGATCGAAATCATACATAAAACGGTCTGTTGTTTCTTCGTCTTTAATTACATAACCGTTAAGAGCCGGTAAATACTTAATTAAATCGTATTTTCTGTAGTTTTTAAATTGCTCAACTAAGTCGTAAGTCCAAAGTAAACCTACAACCTCGTAACTTGGCAGGTAGAAGTTATCAACTGAAGAGATATTTAAATCTCCGAATTTCTTCTCCAAACGCTCAGTCATGTAGTTAATGTGATTCTTAGTAGCTTTTGCACTAAGGTGATCGGTAGCATAACCGTCAGAAACAGGGTTAGGAATTTTTAATCTTTCACCTGTGTTAGACATTACATAACGGATAATCTCCCATTCTCCTTCAGGAACATCCCATGTAAGAACACCGTTAGCATCAAGCTTATCTGTAATAATCTGAACATCATTAACATCTTCGATAAGTACAGGTTGTTTCCCGTTCGAAATCCAGCTTTCGCCAACTTCGCCTGTTCTTTCGCTCATTAATATATTTAAGTTTTTAGCTCTCCAGTTCTTCTCAGCTCCCAATTGAGAATTCACACTAACTTCCATTCCTCCGCCTGAACGACCATTATAAGCACGGTCAATCAAACTTCTTTCTTCTGTACTATTGTGTACACGGAATTGCTCTAACTGTACATAACCGGCTTTTTTGTTATATCCGCTAAGAATTCTTAAACGTACATATTTAGCTTTTGTACCGGCAGGCATATTAAACTTCTGCTCTTTTGTATTAGCTTTTAACGAACCTTTATATGCTGTTTTAAAGCTTGAATTATTTTTATCGGTAGTACTTACCTGAACTTCGAAGTCTTTAGTATAGATTTTTGCACCACCTGCAATTTCTTTATTTGTTTTATCTGAATTTGCAAGAACTACATACTCTACATTGTGTAATGCAGGTTTAGTATCAAGTTTGTAAACAAACTCATAAGCTTGCTGACGTTTTTTTACAGGAATAGCCAAAACTGCAATTTCCTGAGACACAACAGGTTTTCCATTCTCATCAAGTATTGCTTTTGCAGGCAACTCTGGATAAGCCAATTCTTGCTTAATTTTCTTTGGCCCTTGTACAGTTGTACTTGTTTGGAACAAAGCTAACACAGCCTCTTCTGGTGGAGTCCACGATCCTCCCATATCCCAACTACTTACTCCTGCCATTTCAACTGACATTCCAAGTTCGTCGGCTTTATGTACTAAATACTTGAAATTCTCAAGCCATTCATCGCTCATAAATTCTGAACCCTGTGGAGGTAAAGTTTCTTTTGCCCCCAACATACCGATATCGAATACCAAAAGTCCTCCTATACCATTTGCAGAATATTCTTCCAACTCTTTTTGCATGAACTCTTTGTTCATATAACCATTTGGCAAAATGTAATACGCAGTTGGTTTTGCCTCATGTGGAATTTTTACAAAGCCCTGATAAAGGTCTTTATCTGCACCACTTTTACTTTCAGAACTACATGCACCCATCAGAATAACTCCGATAAACGCAAGCATGTATAAACTGATTCTTTTCATTATTAATTGTATTTAGCTATTTGTTATTCTTATTTAATATCTATTCTACTCTTCTTTTATTTTGAATTTCTTCAACCCTTATAAGGTATTCCTGTCGGCTTTCCAATCCAAATTCTTTTAACACATCCGAAGCTTTTAGTTTAGGATCAAGACTTTCTATAATCGTAAATTCTTCGAGATGATGATTTGTGATTTTCACCTTCTTACCGTATTTTTTTTGTATTTCGGAAAACTTAAGAAATCCGGGCCAAGCCGATACTACAACCTGATTTAGATTTATAGGAGCACAAACCCAGTGTGGAGCCCATGTACCTGTAGAAATCACATCATTACCTGCTTTATCAATAATACGTGCTCCATTTTTTCGGGTACTGCTTACAATATTGTAATTAAATAAAGTTGCTACAGAGTTTAGTTTTCTTCCTCCCGAATATGCGGATGAAAAGAATACTATATCAACATCGCTATACTCTAATTTTCGCCATCCGTCAACAAACTCATTATCAAAACAGATCTGCATGGCTATAGTACCAAAATCAGTTTCAAAAACCGGAGGATTCAATGGCCCTGGAGTTATACCTCTCTCCATTTCAGACACTGTAGGATATATTTTTCTATACTCTCCTACATATTCTCCTTCACGGTCGAATAATACAGAAGAATTATAAAAACGTCCTTCTTTATCCTTGGTATAAGTTGGGATAATTACATAACACTTGTTTCGCTTAGCATATTCGGCATAAGGTTTTGTAATTGGTCCGTATGGTAATTCTGCTGATTCGGCAAGCGGCGGACGCTTTGGTAATCCTGCAAAGGCAGCTACTTCGGGTAAAACAACAATATCGGGATTCATTGGGACTATCTCTTCGATAATATCCAATAATTTTTCATTCATTTCGGCAGGAGTATTAGCTTTTAACCCATGTTGAGAAACGGTAGCTATCCATACTTCCTGAGATTTATTAGATGATTGAGCACAAGCACTTAGCCCATAAAAGCTAAATGCTATAATCAGAAATAAAACCTTAATTTTCATACCTAATATTGATTCATTTTAATATCGTAAACATAGTAAACCCTGAAGTCAAACTCAATACACTATCTGGCACTAAGTATTAATAATTTGATACTTCTCACAATGTAAACTTAGTTCATCATTCTTCTAAACTCAATATACTATTTGACACTATGTAGTAAAGATTTGGCACTATAGATAAGTAATTCAATTACTATTCAAAATGATTAATAACCT
>JBDLJM010000173.1 GCA_039714315.1 Bacteroidota bacterium
TATAAAGTTCTTATTTCTAACTATTGATTGCATATCATTCTGGTTTTGATATTCGAAAGTATGTAATCGGGGAGGAAAATGAAAGTTTAATCTTCGAATTTTAGCCCTATGCGTTAAGGATGGTTTACATCTTCTTGCAACTGGCCTGAGAATGAAAAATTATTTACCATTTTGTAGATTTTGTAACGCTCCTACGGAGCTTATTATCTAACATGAAATTATTCTGCTACAAAGGTAAATTCCCTCCAGGACTGAAAAAAAATAGCTTTATCATGATACTTTAAAGCATTCTGTCATTTACTCGCAACCATAATTGTATCAACCTGGGATGCGAAAACAATTACAGCTTTATAAAGGAGAAAAAGTAATATAACTAGAGCTTCATCGTTCATTTCATTTGGGACATTATTTTACGAATCTCCGTCAAAAAAACGTGTTGTTAGTAAGAAGTAGATGCTTTCTTCTCTGAAATCTACCTGTGCCGAGGCGTTAAGAGATATTATCTGAAAGCTTGCCAACAATAGAAGTAATTTAAAATCCTCATTTCTAATATTTATTTGTTGTGCTTTATGTGTGTTTGATGTAAAATAAAAGACTGTCTCAAAAGAGTTGTTGTTAATACTATTTGAGACAGCCTTTTTTGTTTATCTAATTATTAATTGTTTTGAAATTGATGTCGTAGCTGTGGTAAGTTTCATAATGTAAATTCCATCATTAAGTTTTTCGGTTTGGAAAATCACCTTATGGCTTCCCGAGTTGTATGTACCATTAACGGGAGAAGCAATAGTTTTACCTGTCATATCTATAATATCAATAGATATATCCATTCGCTCACTAAGGTCGAAACGTAGTGTAGTGAATCCGTTAGCAATTGGATTAGGGTAGTTTTGATGTAACATTAAAGATGCAACTTCACCGTTTTCTACCGAAAGTTTTTTGCCGATGACGGAAGTCCACCCGTTATCATACCAGTCTTCCGAGTCAGCGAATAGATCAACGGTTTGTTCTCCTCCATTGTTATTGAAAATAATATTTGCACTGCTTGCTCCATCAATAGTATATACATACCAGTCATTTCCTTCTGCTGTCATCTCATTACCCGGCCATGTAGTTTGTTCCATTACCGGAACAACATTCCAATAGTGTATGTAGGCAGAAGTCCAGTGTGTTGGTTTTTTGAAGTGAACAGTTAAGCCTGTTGTTGGTGTAGGCTTATTGTTATACCACACTCCACTTGCTTCATCATACCATGCTTCAGTACAATGTTCTAAGTCCGGTGTTTGAGAAGTGCCGTTATTTGAGAAGATTATGTTCGAACAGTCGGCACCATCAATAGTATATGTATACCATCCATCTTCCTCGTTTGTCATAAGTTCTCCCGGCCATGTTGTAGCAGTTGTTTCAGGAGTTGTAGCCCAGTAATAAATAGTAGGATTTGTATATTCGTTTGGCTTAAAGTGAATTTTTAATCCGTTTGAAGGGTTATTACGTGGATCGGTATCGTACCAAATACCATTGTCGTTCCATCCGTCTTTGTCGCGGAACATATCTCCTGTTTTATCAGCTCCGTTATTTGAAAATAGCAGATTTGTGCTTTCTACTCCTTCAAAGGTATATGAATACCATCCGTCTCCTTCATCAGTCATATTCGGACCTGGCCAAGCTGATGCCGGTAATACATCAGGGATG
The DNA here is from genome assembly GCA_039714315.1 of Bacteroidota bacterium. NCBI lineage: Bacteria > Pseudomonadati > Bacteroidota > Bacteroidota bacterium. The sequence goes on from JBDLJM010000173.1 coordinate 1,690, forward strand.
TTATTCCAGTAATGAATATTTACAGAATTCCAGTTTGCGTTGTTTTTGATGTAAACTGTTAATCCCGCAACTTCACCAATTCTTGAGTTTGCTTCGTTAGAATAAGCACTTTCATTACTGTTATTAATTGCTTTTACCTGATAGAAATATTTACCATCAGCCAAATTTGAATCAGTATAACTTGTAGAGTTTGCTCCTATTGTTGCAACTGTAGTAAATCCTGTTCCTGAAGTTGTAGAGCGTTCAATTATATATGCTGTTTCGTTGCTTGCATTGTCTATCCATGTTAGTTTTATGTCAGCTAAATTAGTTGATGCAGATAATGAAGTAGGGGCTAATACGGCTGAATCATCAATTTTTTTAGAAGTAAATAATTCCCACTGTCCTGCAGCCAATACATAGTCGCTTCCGTTTGCCTCGTATTCCTGTCCGCTAAAATGATTGTACCATGTTCCTGTATGTGGAAAATCAGGAGTGATAGAGGTTGTGCTTGTTCCGAAGTTTGCAATAATAACTACATCCATAGTTTCATGGGTGATTTTAATCTGGCGAGTATCGCCAATATCGTTCCATGAGAAATATCCTTGCGTGAAAACAGGATGATCCTTTCTAAGGTTTAAAAGTTTTGAGAAAGTTTCATATACATCTCTTCTGTTAGGATCACTCATATATTCTTGCCAAACAAGAGGTTTATTACCCACACGACCGTTATAGTCGATTGAATAATCATAACCCTGTTCTCCGAACATCCAAATCATTTTAGGTCCCGGAACAGTGTAAAGAAAAGCAGCTCCCATCTCAATACGGTCAAGTGCAGTTGGTAGATCTTTTATATCATAACCCCCTAAATCTGCTCCGTAGTTAAGGTTTTGCATCATTATTCTTTCCTCGTCATGACTTTCCATGTAAACAATACGTCCACCATTTTGAGCACTACCAAAAGCGGCTTCATTAAGTTGATGACCTGATATAACTTCTTTGTATTGCTCGTCAACACGCTTCCATGGTAGCATACCGTATGCTGCTAATTCATTTTCCTCGGTTTCAGCAGTTAAGTGTTCAAGTATTACGTATGCATTTGGATTTACTGTCCAAATCTGGTCGGCCATTCGTTTTAAGATATCAATACGAGAGGCATCATAATCCCAACCACAGTTTTGTGTATTGGTAAATCCTTTAGTAAAATCAAAACGGAAACCGTCTACTTTGTATTCTTCCTGCCAGTATTTAGTTACCTTATCCATAAAGGCTTTTGTATATTGACTTTCGTGGTTGAAATCGCTTCCCCAGCTCCAGCATGTATTTGGAGAATCCTGATTAAACCAAGGGTTGTTCCATGCCGGTTTATTATTTGCATCATCCCAATACATGCGGGCCATAACATTTTGTCCGAATGCATGATTTAGAACCATGTCAATAATAACTGCAATTCCATTTTGATGAGCTACATCGATAAGTTTTTTAAGTTCATCTTTATGTCCGTAATATTTATCTGCAGCAAAGAAAAATGACGGGTTGTATCCCCAGCTTTCATTTCCTTCGAATTCATTTACAGGCATTAATTCAATAGCATTTACACCTAATTTTTTAAGGTATTGAATTGAGTCTGCAACTGATTTATAAGAGTGTTCAGCTGTAAAATCGCGAATTAATAATTCGTAAATCATTAATTCTTGACGCGGTACTCCCTGGAAATTTTCTACTTGCCATGAGAATGTCTCTTGTCCTGTACGAATTACTGATGCGATTCCTTTATCTGTATCGGTATACGAAACTAAGTTTGGATATGTAGAAGAAGGAATGTGTTGGTCGTTCCAAGGATCGGCAATTTGATCAGCAAATGGATCAGCGATTCTGATTTTACCGTCAACTATATACTGGAAAATATAATCCTGTCCTTTGGTTAAGTTGTGGATATAGATCCAAAAACGTTCACCATCAGGAGTTCTCTTCATCTGATATTGGTCTTCAATAGCCCAGTTGTTGAATGTTCCTGTTACATGAACGAAATCCTTATCAGGGGCTAAAAGGTTTAATAAAACTGTATTGTCATCAATATAGTTTATTCCGTCTTTCATTCCGGAAGGAAGTTCCTGAATAGGTGAATCATCAGTTACATTAATGGAAACTGTTTTTTCTCTTATTACTGAACCGTTTTCTGCTACAATTTTCGCAGTGTGATTTCCTGCACCAGAGAAAGAATACGTGTAATTAATAGATGTTGTATTACTTTGTGTACTTTTTAGTTGATTGTCTATGTATAATTTAAACTCTGCCGTAGAAGGTGTCTCAGCTGTAAGTGTAAAGTTTTCACTTGTTTTAACAAACATAGATTCGCTGTCAGGATTTGTGAACAATACATAAAAACCGGGGTCGATGTCAATATAAATATCTCTATCATCGGCTGTTTTTCCAACTAATGTTCCCTCAGCGTTTCTGAATACAGTAGCTAAACGGAAAATGTTCTGGTTCAAATCAACTGAATAATAATTTCGTGGGGTAATGGTAATTTGCCATTTATTGTTTCCAATTGATGTCATTTTACCTAAACCATCATCTTCTCCCCAGTTACCTACAGAGTTATTCCACTCTGTTCCGGTAGGTTTGTCTAATACAACTCCTGAATGCATATATATTGATTCGCTACCTGCCAAGGCGGCGTTTCCTAATGATGCATCGTAAGTGATTGTGATTGATTGGTCGGCATTTGGGTATTGGAGATCAATACCCACCTGAGCCGAAGCTAAATTGCTGAACAGCAATAATAGCCATAGCATGTTAAAATTCCTCATTTTTTAATGTTGGTTTAGTCAAATCCAGATTAAAAACTTAATTGTGTTCATTAAGCACAATTAGTTTTTACCCAGACTTATTGTTTGTTAATTATTGTTGAAAATAAGCTTTAGGAAGAAACATATTTCATGGTTAGTGTATTAGGTACACCAAATTTAGTGTCTCAAATACAATAACCTAAATTTATTTTGTGAAAAAATAATGCATATGATTGTTTTTATATGAATAAACTTTGAGTGTTGAAAATGCTAAGTGTTAAAGATGAAAAGGATAGGTGTGTTTGATTGTTTCTTTTATTTGTGTTAGGGGTATTGTCTGAGTTAAAGTAAGAAATGGGCTACTTGTATTTTCTTATAGTGTATTTTTTACGCTTTATTATTGGAGAGTAAATTATCACTGGTAAAATTGATCACATTTTTAAATGTTTTCATTGTTTCCACCAGTGATATGAGTGGCAGTTTTTTACAATAATTAATTATGAAACTATCGCCAAAAGAGCGACCTGGTGAAGCTCCTTTCTGTGAAATAGTTGAGTATTAATTATTGCAGAAACTATAACGGATTGCTCGCCCTGGTGGCCTTAATTATTTTATATTGGTAAATCAAAACTCACTATCAGTACATTCTTTTACATCGTATTTTTTCAGAACAGTTTCACCAACTTCAATCTGAATTGATTTATTAAGAATTGGGACACCTTAAAAGTGTAAACAATGTCCCTTTAACTTTGTAAAGGAGGTCCCTTTACCATTACTTGGTAGTTGCTTCGCATCCGAAAGCGTGAAGGGTTGTTTCACATCCTCTCGCAACAGTTTTGAGAATGAAAAAATAAATAAAGAAAACCTTCTTTATTTTTCCATTCATCCTGTTACGTGAAGGATTATTCACGAGTGTTTATTTTGGTGTTCATGATTACTTCGTAGTTGTTTCACATCCTTTCGCAACAGTTTTGAGAATGAAAAATAAATAAAGAAAACCTTCTTTCTTTTTCTATTCATCCTCTTGCGTGAAGGATAGAGCCGGCATCCTTTTTGGATATTAAAGTCGGGGAGCGACTTTGAGTAGCGCTCCGACTAATATCCAAAAAGATACAGGCGAAAGCCTGACCCGCAGGGGCACGCCCAAAATATTATAAAAAAAAGCCCCGAGAAATAATTCCCGGAGCT
>JBDLJM010000174.1 GCA_039714315.1 Bacteroidota bacterium
AGTAAATTGTCCTAGGTTTTACTCTCCCCCAGAAAATGGGCTTGATCCATTAAGATTTCAGTATAAGGAATAAAAAAAACCGCTTCGTTATGAAGCGGTTTCTTTGTTTTGTATCTTGAAAGATTATGATCTTTTTTCTTTGATACGAGCTTTCTTACCTGTAAGTTCACGTAGGTAGAAAATACGTGATCTACGTACTTTACCTTTTTTGTTAATTTCAATTTTTTGAATTGAAGGTAAGTTTACCGGGAAAATACGTTCTACTCCAAAAGTACCTGACATTTTACGGATAGTAAATGTTTCATTTACTCCTGCACCTCTTCTTTGTAAAACAACCCCTCTAAAAAACTGAGTACGGGTTTTGTTCCCTTCACGAATTTCGTAATAAACAGTTATCGTGTCTCCGGCACCGAATTCAGGTAAGTCATTTTTTACTACTGAATCCTGTACGTACTTTAATAAATCCATCATTGATGATTTTAAAAATTATAATTAATCAACATACACGTTTATCGTCAGCGGTTGACAAATCTAAATCGTTCCCTATTAGTTAGTTAAAGTACTAACCTTGAAAACGGCTGCAAATTTAAATATAATTTGTCGAATATTAAAAAATTGAGTATTGTTTTTTATAAAACAGTTGTTTTGTCAGGCCTATACTAATTCCTGTTTGCTGTTTTTTTAATGGTTCAATGTTGGTTGGTGGAATAAATATTTAATGTTGCAGTTAATTTAACCTTGTATTTTCATCTGATTAATGTTGCATTAACGATTGTTTAACGCGTGAAGTCTTGTGTAATATCAGGGTAATATTATTTTTGCCATCGAATAATTTTACTAAATAATTATTATGAAAATTTATAATTACTTTATTGTAGTACTAATCTTTATAACTTCCAGCCTGTCTGCTCAGGTAAATTATGACGGAGCAGGAATAGGAAAAGGAATAAGATTCAAAACAAATGATGATTCTTTCTATCTGAAATTTAGAACAAGAATACAAACCCGTTGGGATTTTGAACAAACTCCTGAATTAAATCTTTTAGAGAATAAAGCCTTCGTAAAAAGATCCAGAATAAAATTTGACGGTTACTTTATGAATAAGGATTTAAGGTATAAGATGGAATACGATGTATTAGGGGGATATGTTCGCGATGCCCTTATAAAATATAGAATGGGTAATTTCGATTTTTGGTTTGGTCAGGGTAAGTTGCCCGGTAACAGGGAGCGTATAGTTTCATCAGCGAATTTGCAATTAGTTGATAGATCTATTTTCAATAAGAATTATACACTGGATCGTGATATTGGATTTCAGTTGCATCACAGTTTTAATATAGGGAATGTTGTAGTAAGAGATATATACGCCATTACTTCCGGAAAAGGGATACTTGATAACAGAATGTCATCCGGTCTTAGTTATACTGCAAAATTAGAAGTGTTGCCTTTTGGGAAGTTTACAAATAAAGGTGATTATATAAGTGGGGATCTTGTAAGAGAGGAGACGCCTAAGTTATCGGTTGCTGTATATGGTAATTATATCGAGGAAGCATATAAGGACAGGGGGCAGATAGGAAAGAGATATACGTCAACAGCTGATTTATTAAATTTGGGATTTGATATGTTGTTTAAGTATAACGGCTACTCTTTAATGGTTGAAGGCGGCCAAAGAACAGGAGATGGAGATGCTGAGTTTGTATATGATCTCGATCAAAATATTGGTGCATTTTATACGGGAAAAGGTGTTAATATCCAGACAGGATACTTGTTTAAAAATAACTGGGAAGTTGCCGGGAGATATTCTTTCACAGATCCGAATAATTCTGATTTTCATTATGGAATTAATGATCACACTATAGGTATTAGTAAATATATTATCGGACATGCATTTAAGTTGCAAAGTGATTTTACTTATAGAACAATGGATGGGATAGATATTGTTGGTAGTGAAAAAGATATGTTCATCTTCAGAATGCAATTGGAATTCCAGATATAAAAAATAATTTACATAAAATATAAAATATAGATCCCGGAGTTTTAGTTCCGGGATTTTTTTTACAATTCTGCTAAAGCCTGTTTAAATATTTTTATTTCATCTCTCAATCTTGCAGCTTCAATAAAATCTAATGCTTTTGCAGCTTTTTCCATTTCCTTTGTTTTTGCGGTAATTGAACTTTTCAGTTCACTTTTCGACATGTAATCTGGTTTTTGCTCTGCGGCAATATCTGTTTTACTTATAATAGAATATTCTTTCCTGGCGATATCGTTGGTTAAAGCACTCTCAATTTTTTTGTTTAATGGTTTTGGAGTGATGTTATTGGCTGTATTGTATTCAATCTGTTTTTCTCTTCGATACTCAGTTTCGTCAATGGTTTTTTTCATACTGGCAGTTACTTTATCAGCATACATTATAGCCAAACCATTAATGTGTCTCGCTGCTCTACCAATTGTTTGTGTCAACGATCGGTGCGAGCGCAGAAATCCTTCTTTATCAGCATCTAAAATAGCTACAAGCGAAACCTCCGGTAAATCTAAGCCCTCTCTAAGTAAGTTTACTCCAACCAGAACATCAAAAACACCTTTTCGTAAATCCTGCATTATTTCAACACGCTCCAGAGTATCAACATCCGAATGAATATATCGTGATCGAATTTGAACCCTTGTAAGGTATTTTGTTAACTCCTCAGCCATCCTCTTTGTTAAGGTAGTAACAAGAACCCTTTCATCTTTTTCAATACGCTTTTGAATTTCTTCCAATAAATCGTCTATCTGATTCAAACTGGGTCTGACTTCGATATTTGGATCTAATAAACCTGTTGGTCTTATTATTTGCTCAACATAAACACCTTCGCTTTGTTCCAGTTCATAGTCGGCGGGAGTAGCACTAACATAGATTACCTGATTCTGAATATCTTCAAATTCTTCGAATTTTAAAGGTCTGTTATCCATTGCTGCAGGCAGTCTAAAACCGTATTCAACCAGATTTTCTTTTCTGGAGCGGTCTCCTCCATACATTGCTTTTACCTGCGAAACTGTAACGTGACTTTCATCGATTACCGTAAGGTAATCTTTTGGGAAATAGTCTAAGAGGCAGAAAGGCCGCGATCCTTTATCTCTGCCGTCTAAATAGCGCGAGTAATTTTCAATTCCCGAGCAATACCCAAGTTCGCGAATCATTTCTAAATCAAACTCTGTTCTTTCCTGAAGACGTTTAGCCTCAAGGTGTTTGCCGGTTTCTTTAAAGAAGTCAACCTGCTTAACCATATCGTCCTGGATATTTTCTATTGCATTTTGCAGTCTTTCCTGTCCTGTTACAAATAAGTTGGCAGGGTAGAGCTTAATCTCTTCGAAAGTCTCAAGTACTTCTCCTGTGCCGGGGTCGAAAGATTCTATTTCATCAATTTCATCTCCCCAAAAGTGAAATCTGAAAGCGTAATCGGCGTATGCAGGAAAAACATCAACAGTATCACCTTTAACTCTGAAATTTCCCCGTGAAAAATCTGCTTCGGTACGCGAATAGAGAATTTTTACAAGATAATTCAAAAATACAGTACGTGGAATTTCCTCACCGGCTTTAAAAATCAATACATTCTTTGTGAATTCCTCAGGATTACCTATACCGTATAAACACGATACTGAAGCAACTACAATTACATCGCGTCTGCCTGATAACAGGGCAGAGGTGGTGCTCAATCTCAGTTTTTCAATTTCATCGTTTATCGAAAGATCCTTTTCTATATATGTCCCGGTTACCGGAATATAAGCCTCAGGTTGATAATAGTCGTAATACGAAACAAAGTATTCTACTGCATTTTCGGGAAAAAACGATTTGAATTCGCTGTATAGCTGTGCGGCCAGAGTCTTATTATGAGCTAATATTAACGTTGGTTTCTGAACTTTTTCCAAAACATTTGCCACAGTGAAAGTTTTTCCCGATCCGGTAACACCTAATAATGTTTGAAACTGTGTTCCTTCATCTATTCCCTGCACAAGTTGATCTATTGCTTGGGGCTGATCGCCGGTAGGGCCAAATTCCGATTCAATTTTTAGCTTCATATTGTATATGTTCTCTTGTCTGCAAAACTAATTAATTATCGATTAATATATGCTGCCGCTGTATTCTAATTTGTAGTGCGAGAATTTGGAAGCTGACTTTATTATAGATTTTGGTGTTTTGGGCGTGCCCCTTTTGCTAAGACTATGATTCGGTTTTACTCAGGAACAGTTCTCAGCAAAAGGGTCGGGCTTTACGCTATATCTTTTTTGCATTTAGTTCTTCTTCTCCGGTTTGTTGCTTCAATTTTAGTTATGAAGCGTTGGTGTACTATATATAAAGGAGCAAAAAAGGATGCCGCTGCAATCCCTCACGCTGTCGAATAAATGAGAAAAGGGGGAAGTTCACTTTTCTTTTTCTCATTTTCAAGACGACAGCGGAGTGATATGAACAATAGTAAAGCAGTCGAATACCGATAAATATGATTTGTGAATAATCCCTCACGCGAAAAAAAGTTCCTGAGCGGAGTCGAAGTACATAATATTTATTTGTAGTTATTCAATAGTTGATGTAAATTAACATCTGACATTTACCCTGCATGGAAATTGTTCCTAAAAGCTTGTCAAAGGAAGTAGAATTATCAAACATTAAATACATGGAGACAAAATTAAAGCGATCAATAGGGATCTGGATTTCTTCCATAATAGCGGTTGTTTTCGGAATACTTACAATTAAATCCGGTGGATCAGTATTGTTCGGAGCTGATATTTATAGGGAGGCAGCAGGTAATTATGTTCCTTTTGTAGTTTGGTTCAATTTTATGGCGGGGTTTTTATATATGATAACCGGGATAGTTATTTGGATGCAAAAAAAGATAGCCTTTATGATGGCGGCCTTTATTGTTATAGCTACAAGTTTTGTCTTTGTAATATTTGTAATTCATATATTAAAAGGAGGAGATTATGAGTTAAGAACAATTATGGCAATGACACTGCGTACTTTTATTTGGTTGGTGATCACTTTATATTTATCTAAAGTTTCTTTGCTATTGAAAAAACCATAAAAGTATTGTCACAACGTGTTACTTAACTTCTAAATAATGTAAAGTTCTCCCTCAGGTAAAACCTAAGAAGCTTGTGTAGTTTGTATTTCACAGTGATTAAAAGCCTGTAAATAAGTTGTTTTACTGCGGTATTGTTAAGGAAACGGGATGCGAAAAAGTCCCAAATATGTGTAGCTACAAGCATTGATAATGTCATTTCAGAATATTTTCAATATAGTAGGATGTAATGATTTCAATTCGAAAAAAAAACATTACATTTGTAATCCTCACCAAATCAGATCATAGCAAAATTTATTTAAAATTAGGCTTGCTTTCTCTTGCAGGTAAGTAAAGTATTACTACTTTTGCACCCGCTTTGAAAAACAAATAAGCTTTTTCAGTAGCGAAACAGGGATAGTAAAGTTCATTAAATTAT
>JBDLJM010000175.1 GCA_039714315.1 Bacteroidota bacterium
AAAAAAATGAACAGACTAATAGGAAACTTACCAAAAGTAGGAATTCGTCCGGTAATCGACGGACGCGAAAGAGGTGTTAGAGAATCTCTTGAAGAGCAAACAATGGCAATGGCAAAAGCTGCTGCTAAATTGATCGAAGATAATTTACGTTTTCCGAGTGGAGAAAAAGTTGAGTGTGTTATATCTGATACAACTATCGGTGGTGTGGCTGAGGCCGCAATGAGCGAAGAGAAATTCAGAAAAGAAGGTGTAGCGGTTTCACTTACTGTAACTCCTGCTTGGTGTTATGGGACAGAGGTGATGGATGCAGATCCGACTTTGCCAAAAGCTGTTTGGGGTTTCAACGGAACTGAGCGTCCGGGAGCTGTATATTTAGCTGCTGCTTTGGCAGGATATGCTCAAAAAGGATTGCCAACATTTGGTATTTACGGTCACGAAGTACAGGATGCCGGTGATACTGATATTCACGAGGATGTAAAGGAGAAAGTACTTCGTTTTGTGAAGTCGGCATTGGCTGTAGCGCAAATGAAAGGTAAATCATATTTATCGTTAGGATACTCTTCAATGGGTATTGTTGGATCGATGGTTGATCAAAATTTCTTCCACGACTATCTTGGAATGCGTACCGAGTTTGTTGATCAGGTAGAAGTTATTCGTAGAATTGAAGAGGAAATTTATGATAAAGATGAGTTTGAAAAAGCTCTACTTTGGACTAAAAATAACTGTGAAGAAGGTGTTGATTACAACAGCGAAAAATACAAAGGAGATAAAGCAAGAAAAGATTGGGAGTGGGAAATAGTTGTGAAAATGACATTGATTACCCGCGATTTAATGATCGGGAATCCAAAGCTTAAAGAAATGGGTTACGGCGAAGAATCTTTGGGAAGAAATGCTATTGCAGGTGGTTTTCAGGGACAGCGTCAGTGGACTGATCATATGCCAAATGCCGATTTTACAGAGGCGATGCTTAATTCCTCATTCGACTGGAACGGAATACGTCAGGCTTATGTATTTGCTACAGAAAACGACAGTTTAAATGCTGTATCAATGTTATTCGGTCACCTGTTGACAAACACGGCTCAGATTTTCTCTGACGTTCGTACTTACTGGAGTCCTGATTCGGTAAAAAGAGTAACAGGAAAAGAGCTTGAAGGTAAAGCTGCAAATGGTATTATCCACTTGATAAATTCTGGATCTACTACGTTAGATGCAACTGCCGAGCAACGCAACGAAGCAGGAGAGCCTGCAATGAAACCTTTCTGGGAAATTTCGAAAGATGAAGCTCAAAAATGTTTGGATGCTACAAAATGGCCTCAGGCAGTTAAAGAGTATATGAGAGGCGGAGGATATTCTTCTCAGTTCAAAACTGCTGGAGAAATGCCTGTTACAATGTGTAGAATTAACTTAGTTAAAGGAATTGGACCTGTATTGCAAATTGCTGAAGGATGGACTGTTGAAGTTGACAGTGATGTACATAAAATACTTGACGAACGTACAAATCCAACATGGCCAACAACTTGGTTTGCACCAAGAGTTAACGGAGAAGGAGCATTTAAAGATGTTTATTCTGTAATGGCAAATTGGGGAGCTAACCACGGAGCTATCTCTTACGGACATATCGGTTCCGATTTGATTACGCTGGCATCAATGCTACGTATTCCTGTAAACATGCACAATGTTGCAGACGAAGATATTTTTCGTCCGGCATCTTGGACAGCCTTTGGAACTGACAAAGAAGGTCAGGATTACAGGGCTTGCGAGGCTTATGGATCGTTGTATGGGATTAAAAAATCATAATTTAATTCGTCATTTCGATTGTAGTGAAACGATAGCGTAACGAAATGGAGAAATCTCATGATCTGAGATGTAATCTTGGGATTCCTCGACTGCGTTTCACTTCGCTCGGAATGACGACAAACTAACATATATGAACAAACTAACTATCTCTGCTATCTTATTATTCGGATTATTCAGTTGTAATACCGGGGATTCGAAAAAGGCAGAAAGCAAAGAAAATTCTGAAATGAAAAAAGAATATAAACAGGGAACATACGGTTATGACAGTCAATTTCTGGCATCTAATCTCGATTTGATCGAATTGACAAACGGTAAATCTAAAGTTGCTGTTGTAGCTGAATATCAGGGTAGAGTAATGACTTCGTCGTGTAATGGCTATGAAGGAAACTCTTATGGCTGGATTAACTACGATCTTATAAAATCGGGAGAGGTACTGGAGCACATGAACGGCTTTGGAGGAGAAGAACGCTTTTGGTTAGGACCGGAAGGTGGTCAATTCTCTATTTTCTTTAAAAAAGGAGTTTCTTTCGATTTCGAAAACTGGTTTACTCCAAAAGAGATAGATACCGAAGCATTTAAGTTGATCTCTAAAACTGAAAAATCTGCTTCTTTCGAAAGAGATATGAGCCTTGAAAATTACACAGGGACAAAGTTCGATTTGAAAGTAAACAGAGATGTAAACTTATTGAGTTCTGAGATTATTGGAAAAAATCTTGGAGTAGATGTGAGTGGAGTAGAGGAGGTAGCTTACGAAACAGTAAATAAACTTACTAATACGGGTGAAAATTCATGGGATAAGGACAGTGGTATGCTTTCTGTATGGTTACTTGGAATGTTAAATCCATCACCTGAGGTTACTGTTGTAATACCTGTAAAAGAAGGTAGTGTTGAAGAAATGGGAGTAGAGGTAAACGATAATTACTTCGGGAAAGTTTCCGCCGACAGATTAAAAACAGAAAACTCTACTGTTTATTTCAAGGCTGACGGGAAGAGCAGAGGTAAAATTGGTATTTCTCCCAAAAGAGCAAAGCCAATTTTGGGAAGTTACGATGCCGAAAACAAAATCCTGACTATTGTTGAGGTAATCTTACCAAAAGAAGAAAGCAAATATGTAAACTCAGCATGGGAATTACAGGACGATCCTTTCTCGGGCGATGCGATAAACTCGTATAACGACGGACCATTGGAAGACGGATCTCAAATGGGACCATTTTATGAAATAGAATCTTCATCGCCTGCATTGGCATTAAAATCAGGCGAAAGTTATACTCATACTCAAAGAACATATCATTTTGAGGGAAGTGAAGAGAAATTGGATGTTCTTGCAAAGAAACTTTTGGGAGTAAGTATTGAAGAAATTAAGAAACAGTTCTAATAATCGTTGCAAGTTGCATGTTGCGGGTTACGTTTAATAAACCTGCAATTTGTAATCAGCAACCAGTAACAACAAACTATGAGTAATCTAATACCTAAAAATCGGATATTCCCGTATATACTGTTAACCTCCCTTTTCTTTGCATGGGCGGTTCCAAACAACCTTACCGATACTATGCTCGCAGCATTTAAGCGAATAATGAGCCTGTCGGATTCCAAAACAGCATGGATACAAATTTCATGTTATCTTTTGGGTTATGGTTTTTTTGCAATTCCGGGAGCACTATTTATTAAGAAATACACATACAAGGCCGGTGTTATGATGGGCTTGGGGCTTTATGCTACGGGAGCGTTTTTGTTCTACCCGGCAATGTTAACTTCTGAAACAAACCTTGAGTTGAGTTTCTTTGTTTACCTAACGGCTATAATCGTGCTTTTTGCAGGATTATCTGTTTTGGAAACATCTACTAACTCATATGTATTAGAATTTGGAGAAAGAGATACTGCAACGCAGCGTTTGAATCTTTCTCAGTCATTTAATCCATTTGGAGCAATTACCGGAGTTGTAATATCTCAAATATTTGTACTGTCACAACTGTCTTCGTCTACTGCCGAAGAGCGAGCTTTAATGCCAGCCGAAGAATTAGCTAAAATTCAGGCTACAGAATTAAATGCGGTTACAATGACATATTTGGCAATGGGAGCAATGATGGTAATTATACTATTGTTGATTTACTTCACTAAAATGCCAAATTTAAAGGAGGATGATAAAAACCTTGATTTTATAGACACATTTAAGCGTCTTGGAAAAAACAAGAACTATGTGTCGGCAGTTACAGCCCAGTTTTTTTATGTAGGGGCTCAAATAGCTGTATGGTCATTTACTATTCGTTATGTAATGGATCAATTAAATTTAGATGCAGTGATTAAAAGTCTTGGAGCAGATGCAAGTGAAATACAAATTATGGATGCATTGCGAAATGTAGAGCCAATAGCAGCATCTTTTTATAACTTTTTGGAGGCAGTAGGCATGGATTCTATGTTGCCACGTACCGCTGAGCAAGCAGGAGCTACTTACTATATAATGTCATTAATAGCATTTGTATTAGGTAGATTCATCAGTACCTACTTAATGAAATTTGTTAAGCCTCGTATTCTGTTGGTAGTTTATTCATTAATGGCATCGTTGTTTACATTGATAGTAATTTATAGCGCTGGAAATGCAGGAGTTTATGCTCTAGTTGGAATTTCAGGATTTATGTCGTTGATGTTCCCAACAATTTATGGATTAGGACTAGAAGGACTAGGAGATGATATAAAAATAGGAGGAGCAGGAATGGTAATGGCAATTGCCGGAGCAGCTTTCCTAACTCAGATTCAGGGAATGGTATCGGATTCAATGGGAAGTATAAAGTTTGCTTTTTGGGTACCTGCAGTAGCTTTCTTATTTATTGCGGCATATGGTATGTATGCTCGTAAGTTGCAGAAACAGGCAGAAGCAGAATTGGAATTAGCAAAATCTTAAGAAAATAACGATAAGTATTAGGGCGCCGGAAACTGCTATCCGTTTATACGCTTCGCCCCAATACATATTCACAATAGGCATACAATGGTCTTTTTTATAAAAAGCCAATGTATGCCTTTGTTTATTATGCATTGTTGCTTCAGGGTAACACTTCTATCAGTGGCGCGGGTGTCCATAGAAAATAAATAAAGCTATTGTAAGAGAAAAACAGCTTAAAGGCTGGAGTAGGGTTAAAAAAGAAAAGTTAATTAAGATAACTAACCCTGAAGTGATTTGCTAAGATATTTAATCAATAATGTATTTAGCCTGTTTGCTATAGATTCTTTCTCGGCTCAGCCGAGACAAGCTTCGTTCAGAATGATGTCCGTTAATATTTTAATTACCCACAATATTTCACATAGCCCCATTATTTTTAATCGACTCCTCTTTTACTTCCACAAGCTTAGCAAGCAATTAGTTGAAACTTTCTCAGCTGCAAACGACTTAGAGTCAATAAAAAAGTGCTTTGATTATTTATAATCAAAGCACTTTATTCTGTTCGATCCTAATATAAAAGGACTATTTACTAAAGCTATTCTATCACTAGTCTTTTCGTAACAGCAGTATCTTTATTAGAAAATCTAACTAAGTAAATACCTTTATTAAATTCTGATGTATTTACCTGTATATCTTTACCACCTTCAAGTATAAGAACCGATTGTCCAAGAGTATTGAACATTTCTATTGAAGAAAACTCTTTTGCAGATATGGA
>JBDLJM010000176.1 GCA_039714315.1 Bacteroidota bacterium
CCTATACTTTTGTTCTGAAAATGCAAAAAAATAAAAGAGATTTTACTTTTTTCCATTTATCCCAAAGCGCCAGGGATAGAGCCGGCATCCTTTTTATTTAGTGGGGGGCGCGACTTTAAGTAGCACTCCCACTAAATAAAAAGATATAGGCGAAAGCCCGTTTAGGCGCCCAAATAATACCAATTACAAATCAATTAATGCCAACGTTTTTCTAATCTTAAATTTTAGATTTAAAACAGATATTACGAATGATACAACTGTAATTATTATCAGCGGAATTAATTGCGGAACAATATCAGTTAAATCGGCCTTGTACATCAGTAGTTTTCTGATTCCCTCCAGATAGTGTGTTAGAGGAATTGCCGAAGCTATACCCTGAATCCATTCGGGCATTTGTGAAAGAGGCCATGTTTGTCCGCTCAGAATAAAACTTGGCGTTGCAATTACCATTAGAATTTCTGTAGCCTTTAACTGGGAGTTTATTGCCGAGCTCACTGCAATTCCAATAAAAGCCAAACTAATAAAGAACAATGACGTAAGTAACCAATAGGCAAACTGATTTTCGGCAGTTGGCAGGTGAAACGCCTTAGACGATAAATAGAACAGAGGAAACCACAGTGCAAGCCCTATTATCCAGTATGGAAGCGATTTTGTGAATATTAAACTTATGCTTGAACTGCTTTGTTTTACCAGGTTGTTGAATGTTTTGTTTTCGAATTCCTGGGTAAAACTCAAAGCTAGTGCCAGCAAAAATACCTGTTGCATTACAGTACCCAACATTCCCGGTGCCAAAAAATGAAGATAATTAGACGATGGATTGTAATGACGGTTCATGCTTATCTTAAAGGCTTCGAATTGCTGTTTTGCAATTTCAACCGGAACTCCTTTTTTGTTAATTGCAGCAATTTCAATTCCCGCATTTAATGTTCCTAATACCCTCATTATTCCTGTTGAAACATAGTTTGCCGTTAGCATGTTTGCCGCATCAACATCAACATCAATTTCGGGGTGTCTTTTTTGGTTTATATCAGCTTCAAAACGTGCAGGAATCGTAATTACGGCATGGTAATTATCTTTTATTAATTCATTTTCAACTGAGCTGTTGTTTTGATATATAATCTTGTTTACCGATATGTATTGATTATCGTTCAAGGCATCTATAAATTTGTCGCTAAGTGGCGAGTTATCCAAATCGGCAACTATTACAGGTAATTCTGTTGCTTTTGCATCGCTGTAAACAGCACCGAGCAAAATAGCGTAGAGAATAGGTGCTCCAATGAAAATAGCAAGTATAACGCTGTTTTTGCGGATAAGCTTAAATTCGCGTGCGATTAAACTGTTAAAATTTTTCATTGCTTAAATTTTCTTGTTGAGAATAGCGGTATAATTATTGAAAAGATCCTTTGTTTCGATATGGTTTTCAGGTTCAAATTTTAACTCATAAACAGCTTCACCTAATTCATAATCGGGATATGAACTTGTTTTATCGGCGTAATTTGCCAATTGTTTTACCGAAACAAGTTTACTTTTCACATCTTTATTTTTAAAAGGAAGGTTTATAACATAAACTTCATTCTTTTTGAATTGATGTAATTGCGATTCGCGAATTGTAAATCTGAAATATGCAGTGTTTTCTTCGTATCCTATTACGAGGTTGTAGCCGGGCAGGGCAAGTTCTCCCTCGCGAAGTGCTATAGTCTCGACCGACATATTTTTAGGTGAGATTATATATCGTTCGCTGTAAGCAACTTTTGCTTCTTTTAACGATCCCTTAGCCCGCTGAAGTACACCATGTGCCATTAGTATTTTCTCGTTGCGGGTACCTTTCAAAACTTCTTTCTTCTTTGCTTTTGCTGCATTGTACTGAGCAAGAGCTCCTTTGTATTTTGCCAAAGACTCATCGAATTTTTGTGGAGCGATTAAAGAATCGTTGTACATGATTCGCACTCTGTTCAAGGATTTTTGTGCGTAAATATATTGTTCCTTTGCGGCTTTGTACATGGAGTTTACCTGTTCTATTTGCTCGTCTGTAGCACCGTTTACAGCCATATCGTATTGAGAGTTGGCCGAAATTACAGCACCTTCGGCCTGTTGAAGTTTGGCTTCAATTTCGGGTACATCAATAATTGCAAGTGTATCGCCCCTGTTTACAATATCACCTTCATTTACTCTTATATTACTAATCCGTCCGGGCACTTTTGGAGCGATCGAAATTGATTCTCTTTTTACCTTTCCCTGTAATACTCCGGTTTTGTCTGTGTTTTTACACGAAATAAGTGTAGAAATGCTTATTGCTACTAATGATAGCCTGTATAATGTTTTCATTCGGTTTAAATTCTTTTATCTAATTAATTATTGAGTTGAAGTTCAGACTTCCTTTGGTGTCGAGATAGTTTAATGCAGCTACACGTTGATTATATATGGCTTTTATTTTTTCGAGTTTTGCTTTTTCAAGAGCAAGCAATGTATTTAAATGGTCGTTTTGTGAAACTAGTCCATGCTTATATTGTTTTTCGCTTAGTTCGAAAGTTTTTGTGGCTACTTCCACTTTTTTATCTGCCAGTTCAATTAATTTGAAGTTCTTATCCAGATCTAATGCCTCTTTAGTTAGTTTGAGACTTAGCAGTTCAATGGCTTCATCCTTTTTTTCCTGAAGTATGAGTTTGTCGATTTTTGCCTGTTTTACTTTTGCGGTAGAGCTAAAGCCGTCAAACACATTCCACTTTAATTTAAGTCCTACGGCCCACTCAGGATCAAACATTGTGAGGTTATCTTTTACAAGTTCCTTTTTGCCAAAAGCGACAACTTTAGGCATGAATTCGGAGTATTCTGATTTTACTTTATAGTCGGAAGCTTTAATTGCTTCTTCAATCGATTTAATATCGTTTCGTGTGCTGATGTCGCCTGTATTTTCATTTATAAAAATTAAATTGAGTTCCGGTTTTACGTTATAAAATCTGGCAGCCTCCATTCCTGTCATCTGTGAAAGCTTTGCTGTCAATAGTTTTTTAGCTGTTTCGAGCTCTACTCTTTTTACATCAACCTTTTGTTGAGCCAACTCGAGCTTGTGCAAATCGAGTTTAGTAAGCAGTCCGTTTTTAAATGCTTTTTCTACGAATTCTTTTTGATTATTAATCATATTTTCGGTGTCGTCGAGAACTTCTTCCGATTTATATGTTACTGCAAACTGATCGTAATACTTTACAACTTCAAGGGTTAGTTTTGTTCTTTCCTGTTCCGACATTAACTCTATTGCATTTCTTTTGTGTTTGGCAGCTTTTGCCAAATAAGGGATTTTCCCCCCGCTAAATAGAATCATCTGAGCTGTTACATTGGCCTTGAAGTATTCTTTTTCCTGAATAGGTGGGATCTCCTTTATTTCAACCCCATTTTGAGATAGCATCGCCATTAGTTCCGGGGTAGGTTGTTGGTTAAAAGGAAGTCCGGTCTGTTCTTTAATCAATAACCACTGGTTTCCCATCAGTAAAGAATTAAAATCATCGTCGAACTTAATATCATCATCTAATATAGTATACCCGGCTTCAGCGCTTATTTTTGGTAAGTAGGAGCGAAGGGCGCGTTTTCTGTCGAGGTCGGCCTGTTCAGACTGGTATTGCGCAATTTTTAGTTTTTGACTGTGCGAAATTGTAGCTTCAATAATCTCTTCTAAATTCATAGAATCGCTTTGTTGAGCGTTGGCTACCGGTAGAATTGCTGTAAATAGCATGAGTATCGTCGTAATCTTAAATACTCTTGTTTTATTTTGCATGGTAATATTACTTTTAATTATTTTTAGGAAACCAAGAAGTTGAATGTGGTTTCCGAAAAAGCACGATAAATCGTTGTTATTATTGTGTTTGAAATTTCATTGTTGATATAAATTTTAGAGAAACCAGTAAGGAGAAATGGGTTTCCGTTCAGGTAAAAAAATTATCTCTCTGTTATTCCGTCAAAAATAATTTCCATGAGACCTTCAAAAATTCCTTTTGTAGAAATTGGCATTTCGTTTATCATTTTCAAAGGCACTTGTTTGGTAAAGCTTGGTATTATTAATGTTTCTATAGCACTTATGTATGTTAATACAACTAAACTTTTGTTTATCTTTTTATTAACGAATCCTTTCTTCTGTCCTTCTTCAAGTAATTTGTAGAATCCTTCGAAGGCAATTTCCTGTTTTATTATTTGCATTTTTTGCCATGCCTGTGGGGCATTGTTGCTAATATCATCAATAAATTGAGGGTTGATAGCAGATAATTTAGTTCCTACTAATGTAAATATTGCCTGCAATTTCTCCTTGAATTCAAGATTGCCACTATTGTAAATATTTTCAGATTCCTTTTTAATTCCTGTAAAGAAATTTGATATTATTTTTTCAAGTAAATCTTCTTTGCTGTCGAAATATGTGTATATGGTTTTTTTGCTGATACCCAGATTTTTAGATATGCCCAACATAGATGTTTTACTATATCCATAGTTTAAAAACATTTCTCTGGCGGTGTCTAAAATTCTTTTCTTATGGTCCATTGTTTGGAAACTTAAAATTGTAAATGGGTTTCGTGGGCAAATTTATGATAAAACATATAATTGCAAAATAAAAAGTGATTTTTTTATAAAAAGAGGAAAGAGGAAAGGCTAAAGAGAAAAGACTAAAGAGAAAAGATACCTGCCTGCGTGACTCAGTCAGGCAGGAAAGAGGAAAGATAAAAGAGGAAAGATAAAAGATACCTGCCTGCGTGACTCAGTCAGGCAGGAAAGAGGAAAGAGAAGTCTGCAATGTTCCTTATCGCTTATTAAAGGAAATAACGAAATAGGATACTTTATTTTTGTACGAAAATATTCATAGCTGATGCAGGGTAAAAATTATCTGTAAAGTTTGTAGGTTTATCCAGGTTAGTGTAATATCATATCGTATAAAAACTAACTGTTTATGAAAAATTTATTACTAATTACGAGCCTGATATTTGTAGTGATAATAACGGGGTGTAAATCTTCCCACAGACATTCAGGAAGCTCAACCCATACCCGTACTACCCGTAGCAGAACAGTAATTATTAAAAAAGAAACGAATGAAAACAGGACTGTAATCCGTTCGGAATCAGAACGACAAAATGATGCTAGAAGAACAAGAGAAAATGAAGTTACAGAAACTGTTGTAGTAAAAAAAATACCACCGGGACAGGTTAAAAAGGAAACAGGCGAAAAATCGGCGAAGAAGTATGCACCTGGACAGGTTAAGAAGGAAACAGGTGATAAATCAGCTAAGGAATATGCGCCGGGGCAGGTGAAAAAAAATGATAAGTCGAAGTCAGGAAAAGCGAATGCAGTTGCGAAAAAGAGTAATAATGTAAAGTCACGTAATCCGAAATCTGCTAAGTCAAAGTCAGATAAAGC
>JBDLJM010000177.1 GCA_039714315.1 Bacteroidota bacterium
CCTGAAAACGTTGGCAAACATTTGGAATTAAATACAAATCAACAATAATTAATTATTACACCATGATAATAAAATCTCTCATGAAATTATCCGTAATCACAATCTTTACTGCAATCATATTAATGTCCTGCAATAAGAGTAATAACATCAATGAAAACTCAAATTTGCAAAGTTTTACTTGTAAAATTAACGGGGAAACTTTTACGGCAGATACTTTTAATAATACCTTAATAGGAGATGAAACATTTAAAAGACTTGATATTAGAGCAATTGATAAGTCAGGAAAACAGATAATAGTAACAGTAAATGATGTCGATCCGCTGGATTCTAATTTTTCTCATTTAGGAGATACAGTCTACGTATATCCATTTTTGAACAGTCCCGTGAATCTTGCGTCGTTAGGAACCATTGTGGATCCTGACGGTTCTTTTTTAATCACCATGCCTGAAAGTAAAGAAAGTGGATATTCCAAACTAACAGATTGTGATTTTTCTAATAAAAAAGTAAGTGGCATTTTTGAGTTTATGGTAAAAGATTACCAAACTGATGAAATTACTTATGTTACCGAGGGAAAGTATAGTAACTTAACTTACTATAAATAAACGTTGTGCACAATTCCCCACATTAAGAAAGGATGGTAAGGTGATTTATTCAGATAAAGAAGATTTAGAAAGAAAATATAGTCTTAAAATCATATCCTTAAATGAAAAAGAGTTAATAATGACCAATCTGCCAATTGGATTATTCAATATGCAAGATACAATAACCTTTAGACAAAGGTAAAAAACGGATACTCATTAAACCTGTATTGAGTACTAAATGAAGGTATCCGTTTTTTCTTGACAGTTAATAGTTAATTGTGGAATATTTGATAAGACACCTCAAGTTTACAAAGTTAAAGCGGGCATCAGCCCTTTAACTTACACTATACCGGCTATTAGTTTTATACTTCTTAAGTTTATTATTCTTTATATTCAATAATAAACAGAACTTTTTACGATTTCCAATCTTTAACTATTCGTCACATTGAGAAAAATCATACCAGTTTGTTCTTTTGAAAGTAAACTTACAATTATCAATTACGATTGAGTCATTTGGATTGACTTTATTATACAATATTCCAGAAAATGAGCCTCTAATCCCGATCAGTTCAGAAAAATCAATTGGTATTATTTCTTCAATTGTGACCACAGATGTTATTTTAGTCACACTGTTTTCATATACTTTTTGGTTGCCTGATTCGTTAATTATAAAATATGCATACGAGTTAAATGATTCAAAGGGTTCAGAAACTTCATATACACCAGTACTATCCACTCCCTTAATTTGAAGCCTAAATATATTTTCACTTGTATAATTAGTCCTTGATTGTGAATCTTTATATGCTTTAATAGAATAAAATATATTATCGTCTACCTTAAAGTATTCACACTGAAACGTTGAAAAACATGTATCGTTATCAATAAAAGAAGGTTCCCATAATTGATCATTTAAGTTCATACTAAATGAATTTAAACGTATTGGTTCTTGCTTTACCTCATCCTTTTTATCA
This sequence comes from Bacteroidota bacterium, assembly GCA_039714315.1. NCBI lineage: Bacteria > Pseudomonadati > Bacteroidota > Bacteroidota bacterium. The sequence continues at coordinate 1,553 of JBDLJM010000177.1, forward strand.
CATCCCAGAACAGAAATTACAAATCCTAATCCTAATAATTTAATTTTTAAATTTTTACACATATCATAGAGCTTTAAATGGTTAATTATTATTGGGGTAATATTTCTCAGTGTCTCTTGTCTTTTTTGTCGATGCACAACATTCAAGTAAATCAAAAGTTGCTACATTCAATGCTCATATCTTTCAATTTACAAGAAATTTCGTATTAGTTTCAAACTTTTATATTACTGCTAATATAGGTATATATACCAATATACCCTATTATTATTTGATGGAAAAAAATGTCGTATATCTTTTGTTAATTGCAGATAAAATACCAGTGAGTATAGTATATTAAGCTTCACAAAGAAATATCCAAATCATACCAAGCCTCTTGCTAAATTTGAGAATCATTCCCCAATTCCAGAATAATTAAAATTATTCCACAATTAAGGAATATATTTGATTATTCCGTTAAAAAGGAATATATTTGATTCAAATACAATTTTATGATCGCAGTAATTACAGGTGATATTATTAACTCCCGAAAAGTAGATGATGCTTCGATATGGTTAAACGAACTGAAAAATGTTTTTAATCTCTATGGAAGCAAACCTGCCGATTGGGAAATATACCGTGGTGACAGTTTTCAAATAAAAACTACTCCCGGGCAGGCTTTGAAATTAGCTTTTCATATTAAGGCAACAATAAAACAGTTTAAGCCTTTGGATGTAAGAATGGGGATTGGAATTGGTGAGGTTTCATTCGTTAGCGATAAAATAACAGAATCAAACGGTGAGGCTTTTATAAATTCGGGAGAGAGTTTTGATAGTTTGGACAAAATAACAACTGTTCAGATAAAAGCGCCCTGGAATAAGGAATTCAACACATTATTTAGCCTAACACTGTCATTGGCAATGATCAATATAGATAATTGGACTCCTGCATCGTCAGAGGTAGTAAAGGCAAGTATCGAAAATCCGGATTTGAAACAAGGCGAATTAGCAGAACTTCTAAGCAAAAAACAAAGTGATATTAGTAAAGGTCTCAAAAGAGCTGATTTTTCGATTGTAAACGATTTAATAAATCATTTTCCTGAAATAGTAAAACAAGAACTATGCTAAGCCTGATAATAAAACTAACCTTTGCCCACATACTCGGAGACTTTGTTCTGCAACCTGATAGTTGGGCACAAGATAAAAGCGAGAATAAAATAAGGTCGATATACCTCTATTTACACCCGCTTGTGCATGCAATCCTTGTATTAGCCTTATTAAACTTCGATTCTGAATATTATATAGCAGCACCAATTATAACTCTAATTTCTCATTTTGCAATAGATACACTAAAAGTATATCTCGAAAATGATAATAATAACCGTTGGTTGTTCTTTGCAGATCAGTTGTTACATATAATTGTGATAGCGTTGATAGTTGATATTTATACACCATACAATATTGAAGCTTCTTTAATACTATCCGACAAACTCCTTCTGTTGTTTACCGCCCTGTTTGCTGTTACTTATTCTGTATCGGTAATTATGAAAGTATTGATATCTAAATTTGATATTGATAGTATTGCAGAAAGTAACTCTTCGTTACCAAAAGCAGGGAAGTACATTGGTATACTTGAGCGTTTGTTTATTTTCGGATTCGTAATACTCAACCAATGGGCAGGTATTGGTTTTTTATTAGCTGCTAAATCAATATTTCGTTTTGGAGATTTATCGAAAGCTAAAGACCGAAAACTTACCGAATATATTCTTATTGGAACTCTGCTGAGTTTTGGAATTGCAATACTCATAGCATTGGTATATCTGAAAATTCTTAAAACCCTTAATTAGAAATGACCAAAATAACCGAAAACGATATAGAGCTATGGGCAATAGAGTAATTGGAATGGAAAGAAAGAAAAACATGATTCAGCGGCCTCACTCCTCCTCCACACTACTTCTTTTCTTATAGCTTCTCATCTGACTGGTAGGCTCAATAATATCGTAGCCCTTCCATAGGTTCTCATCAAAACTATCGACAAATATCAACTCAAATTTCTCTTTCTGTGAAAATTGTTTGAATTGCTTTTGATTAATTTTCTTTCTATTAAGAACAAACAGTTCAATAGACGACTCTTCATTAATAGCTATATCTAAACCAATCTTTAACTTTTTTAGTTTTTTATCGAATAAAAATCTGTCCCGTTTTTTTATTAGCGAAATATTCCTGTTAACACCGGCAGAGAAACCCGTTTGAAGCGAATAATATTTGAGCAGGTAATTACCTTCCTCATTTTCGAAATAAATAGAGCCCCGGTAGCTGTCTTCTTTATAGGAAATACCAAAAATCTTAATATCCCTTCCTGTTTCTCCGGGGGCATATTCATAATCTGCTCTGATTAAGGCATAAGTTTCTATAGATACAAACATCCTACCGGTAAAACTTCCTTTTCCTTTTGGGACGAAATCTATAATGTAAACATCTTCACCTTTAATTCTTGTTCCTCCTACAAGTTCGTAGTCATACCTTCCCGGTTTATATAAAAACTCCCAATCGTCCTTTTTTTCCAGTTTGCTGTACTTTAATTTACTATAAACCCAATTATTAAAGTTCTTTACCAGCCTTTCATTCTTTTTAAGCTTGTCGGCTTCATCGGCATCTTTATTCTCCTCCGGTTTATCTTCTTTCTCCTTGTCTTCTACGTTAATCTTTTCGCTAAAAATCCCGGATTTCACCTTCCAATATTCTCCCTCTTCATTGTTTGTCAACAAATTCTCAAAGATTTTCTCAACCTCATCCAGTTCAGTAATATCCTTTTCCTTTAAGCGCACTACTCTAATTGGATCCATCTTCGATTTTACGCTATCGGCTTTATTCTGATTTATGTAAACATCTCCTAAGAAATCGGTATAAGACAGGCTGTGCTTAGGTATATATTCTTCGATATGCTCAAATATATCAGCATCTAATTCCTCGATATTATTTTTCTTCACATCGAGATTAATACTCGCAATATTTGATATATTCCTGCTTCGAATAAATGTGTTGTTTTTAGAGAAGGTGTTTTTATAATTTTCATCTTTACGTTCTAATATCTGCTTAACTATATCTTTTGGATCGGGATCCTCAGCAAAAACCAAAACATCATTTAAATTATATGTATCCTCTTCCATATAAACCTTCAACAAGGCAGAAGCATCGGGCTTAATAATACTTTGAGTTTTATAGCCTATATATTGAACCTTTAAAGTATCTCCTTCTTCAAAATTCTCTAACGAAATAGTAAACATACCATTTTCGTTGCTTAAGGTTCCAATGTTTTTATTGGCAACAAATACATTAGCATAAGACAAAGCTTCATTTTTATCCTTATCAATGACAATTCCTTTTAATTCCTTTCCCGGAGTAATGCTTCGCGCTGTATCCTGCGAATACAAATTTACAGTTACAAGCAAAATTATAATAAGTAGAGGGTGTTTTTTCAACATAGAAAGATCGTTATATAAAACAAACTTAAATAATTTAGTCTGATTGTTAAAAGTTTAAGCCATGTTTATAATAACCTGAGTTCGACGAGAAATTGGTCAGGAAAAAAATCAAAGACCAAAAGTAAAATTGATATTTAGAGTAGTATATTTGATTTATTAACGTCACTAAAAAGTGTAAACCAAATTTCAGGGCGATACAA
>JBDLJM010000178.1 GCA_039714315.1 Bacteroidota bacterium
ACTAAACCAAAATCAAAAAAATATGAATCAAAAAATTACACTCAATAAAATACTCCTGCAGTTTGTAGTAGTCATTTTATTCAGTTCCGGACTTTTTGCCCAACAGGGTAAAATTGAAGTCAGTGGAGCTGTCAGAGATTCCGAAACCGGTGAAGGATTACCCGGAGTTTCGGTTTTTGTTAAAGGAACTATAATAGGTACAAGTACCGATTTCGATGGTAATTATAAAATTGAATTAGATGATGCTAAATCTACCATAGCATTTTCTTTTATCGGTTACAAAACCGAAGAAGTAGACTATGCAGGAAACAATATAATTAACATTTCACTTATTCCCGATTCACAGGTACTGGACGAAGCTGTGGTAGTAGGTTTTAGTAAACAAAAAAAGATTTCTGTTACAGGTTCGGTAACTGCTATTAAACCGTCTGAACTTCAAACTTCATCTACAAACATAACTAATGCTTTTGCAGGACGTATGGCAGGTGTAATGGCAGTACAGCGAAGTGGTGAGCCGGGATCAAACGGTTCCGAGTTCTGGATACGCGGTATTTCTACTTTTGGAGCAAACAATACTCCTTTGGTGTTTTTGGATGGGGTGGAAATACATGCAGGAGGAGACCTTAACTCTATTGATCCTTCTACAATTGAGAGTTTCTCGGTACTAAAAGATGCTTCTTCTACTGCCCTATACGGTGCACGTGGAGCCAATGGTGTAATTCTTATTACTACTAAAAACGGGATTGTATCAGATAAACCCATTGTAAATGTTCAGGTTCGCAGTAAAATAAGTACTCCTACTTCTTTACCTGAAATGGCAGATGCTGTAACTTACATGAATATGGCTAACGAAGCTGTGAGAAATTCAAATCCAAATGCACCTCAAAAATACAGTGCCTGGCAGATTGATGGAACAGAACGTGGGTTAGATCCAAACTTGTTCCCAAATGTTAACTGGATGGACGAATTGTTCAATCAGTTTCAGATGGAGGAATATGCTAATGTTAACATCCGTGGAGGGGGGCCTTCTGTACAATATTTCACATCGGTTTCTTATACCCATTCTACAGGGTTGATAAAAGAACCAAAAGAAAATGACAACGGAATTAATTTCAACCGTTTAAACATTCAAAACAACCTTACTTCAAACCTTAGCAAAACAACTAAGTTGCAGGTAAATGTTAACGTAAATTTCGAATCAAAAAAAGGACCGAATATTCAAGCAGATGACCTTTATAAAAGTGTAATGTATGCGAACCCGGTACAGTTTCCTACTACTTTTCCGTATCAGGAAGGAGATGATCACATTCGTTTCGGCTCAAAAACCGGAGGTTACTGGGGAGTATTCCCAAATCCATATGCGCGACTACAGAGCGGATATTCCGAAACAAATGCAACAACCTTAATGGCTTTGGCTAAATTATCACAGGAAATACCCTGGGTAAAAGGTTTGTCTTTAGATGCAATGGTATCTGTAAAAAGTTGGGGACTTGGAGGTGTACGAAAAACATATAGTCCCTCATACTACAAAATAGATGAGAACTCAATAATCCAACCGGCTCCTGATGTTTATGAATATGATGTTGTCCTTGTTGGTGCAGGAGGAAATTCAGCTATCGTTCCCGGTGGTTGGGATGATGGAAATTCTACTTTCTTCTTTCAACCACAAATAAACTACAATCGTGTATTTGGAAGAAGTGACATTCAGGCATTATTGGTTTATAGTAGTAAGCAATTCAAAATCAATGACCCTGATTTAAGAGCACATCCTTTCGATATTTATGCGTTTAGAAATCAGGGATTGGCAGCCCGTATTAGTTATATGTTCGATAATAAGTACATGATTGAAACGAATATGGGATATACAGGAAGTGAAAATTTTGCCGAGAATCACCGTTTCGGTTTCTTCCCTTCTATATCTGTAGGTTATGCTATATCTAATGAACAATTCTTTAAAGATATCTTCAATGATGCTATTCCATTATTGAAATTCAGAGCATCTTATGGTTTTGCAGGTAACGATCAAATTGGAGGGGACCGTCGTTTTCCTTTTACTTCTGATGTGGACTTATACGAAGATGGACTTGGATATAATATGGGGTACGATTTTAGCAACTATCATCCTGGAGTGTTTATTCGTGAATACGACAACCCTTTAGTTACTTGGGAAACAGGTGAAAAAATGAACTTTGGAATTGATCTTGAAACTAAATTCGGACTGAATATTACCGCAGATTATTTTGAAGAGGAGCGTACAGGTATATTTATAAAGAGAAAGATAATTCCTTCGCACCTTGGTATTGGAGAGTCCGATCCATATGCAAATATTGGTATTGTAGGCAGTCATGGTATAGACATAGCAGTTAATTACAATAAGGCTTTTTCATCTGATCTTATTGTAACAGCAATGGGAACATTCACATATGCTACAAATAAAATACTTGAGTTTGATGAACCTGTTGGCTATGCCGAAAAATATCCGAACTTAACAAGAGTAGGTCGTCCTGTTCATCAAATATACGGTTTGAGGGCTTCTAACATTGTTAGTTCAGAGGAAGAATATTACGAAAATCCTGAACAGGCATTCGGAAAATATGAAGTTGGAGACCTTAGATATATGAACATCAATGACGATGATATCGTTGATGATAATGATATGGTTCCTATGGGATATCCGTTAATACCTGAAATAAACTATGGTTTTGGGGTATCTGTTCAGTATAAAAACTTTGATGCGTCTATATTCTTTCAAGGAGTTGAGAGGGTTTCATTTATGATGGGAGGACATGATATGGGAAGAAAAAATATTGACACCAGACCTGATGCAATAACGCCATTTACAACCGAATTTGAAAGAAATGCTCTTAAGTTTATTGCTGATGATTATTGGACAGCCGAAAACCCGAATCCTTATGCTGCATATCCGCGTTTAACGGAAGAGTATAATCAAAATAATGATATGCCATCTTCGTGGTGGCTACGTGATGGATCTTTCTTACGTCTTAAAGATGCAGAAATCGGGTATAAAATAAACAAGTACATACGTGTTTATGCTATGGGAAATAATTTGCTAACCATGTCTGAATTCAAATTATGGGATCCGGAAGCATTATATGATGGAAATCCTAATAAAACAAACTATAATGGTTTAAGGTATCCAAACCTGAAAAGTATAGCACTTGGATTACAGTTTAACTTATAATACTAAATGAAATGAGAAAAAATATAAATAAAATATTAGTGGTTCTGGCTCTTTCACTTGGTATCCAGTCGTGTAATTACCTTGATGTAGTACCGGAAAACACAGCTACTATAGACGATGCATTCACACGTCCAGCCGAAGCCTATAATTTCCTGTATTCTTTGTATTCGTTTATGCCAAAGATTAACGATCATCTCACATATCCACAACATTGGGTAAACGATGAAACTGTTATTCCATGGACATGGTACGATGCATATAAAATGAATATACAACCAATGAGTTTAAGTAATCCATTCTTCGATTATTGGGGAAATCCGGGAGGACATTCTTATAACCATTTCGAAGGAATACGTCAGGCATATACTTTTCTTGAAAACATTGATAGAACTCCGGGGTTTCTGCCCGAAGAAGTGAACTCAATGAAAGGGGAAGCACAATTCATTATTGGCTACCTTCATTTTATGCTTATGCGTCAGTATGGACCAACTCTTATTATAAACCAATCTATACCTCTTGATGCAGGTGAAGATGAATATTATCCTCACAGAAAGTCTATCGACGAAGTAACAGAATTTTGTTTAAGCAAGTTTGACCAAGCATACGACCTGCTTCCTGACAGCAGATCAAAAACGGACTATGGAAGAATTACAAAACCAGTGGTTTCTGCGGTAAAAGGACGTATGTTGCTTTATATGGCAAGTCCGTTATTTAATGGCAACTCTGATTATGCAAGTTTTACAGGTAAAAGCGGAGAAACTTTGTTTCCACAGACATATGATAGTGAAAAATGGATGAAAGCAATTAAAGCTTCAGAGATAGCAATAGAGGATGCTGAAAATACCGGAGTAGCCCTTTATAATGCTGAGGCAGATGTAGTAGATAATTACCGATATGCTTTAGTTGAACCTTGGAATAATGAATTGATATGGGGGTACAAGCAGGAATGGTACTGGGGATGGCAACGTCATTCTGCACCCCGTGTAATAGATGGAGGAGCAGTAACTGCAGCAGGAGGAAATGGTCCTACTTTACGTGAAGTAGAAATGTATTATACCGAAAACGGACTTCCTATTGATGAGGATCCTGCTTTCGATTACATGGGGAGATTTAGCGTATTGCCGGGTGATAGTACTGCAGTGTTACACCGCATGAGAGAAACACGTTTTTATTCTAATATTGCTTTTGATAGAGGCATTTATAAGATAAATGGAACAGAACAAACAATGTACTTTCGTTTAAATGAGCACGATGGATACGATGGTGTTGACCGTTCAAACTATACACGTAGCGGTTATTTAATCCAGAAACTTGTTCACCCCGAAACTATGTTCACTACTACAGAAAACACATTTATAGAATACCCTTGGCCTGCTTTGCGTTTAGCAGAGGTGTATTTGAATATGGCAGAAGCCCTTAATGAATATGCATTTGGAACAAGAGATAAATTTGGAAATGATGCTGTTTATTATCTCGATCTCGTTAGAGAAAGAGCCGGAATCCCTTCAGTAGGCGACGCATGGGCACTATCAAATAGCCCAGGGAAACCAAGTTCTCAAGATGGATTAAGAGAAATCATCCAAAGAGAAAGAAATATCGAATTAGCTTTCGAAGGCCATAGAATGTGGGATTTACGTCGCTGGAAACAAGGAGATAAATTAAACACTCCTGTTTATGGACTTAATATAGAAGCTTCAAGTGCAAATGAGTTTTATAGTAAAACTAAAATAGAAGACAGATACTTCGATGTAAACAAAAGTTATTTCTGGCCTATTAATTTGAATGAATTACAGAAGAATCCAAATTTGGTACAGAATCCGGGATATTAATATAGACGTCAT
>JBDLJM010000179.1 GCA_039714315.1 Bacteroidota bacterium
CTGGTTGCTAGTTAAAGGTAGATTTTAACTTTTAAGACTCTTTTTCTTTCCTACGCAGGCAGGTATCTTTCCTGCCTGACTGCGTCACGCAGGCAGGTTCCTTTTTACTTTTGCCTTGAAAAAAAATTTAATCCCCAGATTTTTGGGTTGATCCATACCTCCTTAACCAACAAGGCAAAAAATGCCACAAACATTAAAACAGAATACCCGGCCAGCCACAGCATAGAATTCGGCAGCATAATTCCCAGTCCCATCAGGATTAGTATCATTTCTGATCCCAACCAGCCACTCCAGAAAAAGATATTATATATTTTAAGTCGCGGTAAAAATTTAAGTTCCTGAAGTAAGAAGATTATCATTGGTGTTACAATTCCTAAAAACACCCAATGCAGATATGCAACCTGTAAAAAGTGATTCCCAACATTAAACCAGGGCTGGAATGGAATATTAACCGTTAATTCAAATAAATATTTCGATTCCCAAACCATTAGAATCAACATTAACACAATCTTGAGAGCCTTTTCAAACAGTCCTTCAGAAAACATGACACTTTTCAAAACAGGAACTATCAGCATATAAAATCCAAGCAACTGTACTGCACTCGAAAGGAAAAACACATACTCTGTCCATTCCGGAAAACTTAACCAGTACAAACTGTCGAAATAGCTTATAAACAAGGATCCGAACATAAGTGATAATCCGAGCTTGTAGTTCTTTCCTAAAACAGCAATTTGCTTTAATTCGAAATATGAGAAAAGAACAGCCACCAGGGTGAATATAAACCAGGCATTATAGTGAAAATGGAGATAAAGGTTTATTCCTATTTTAATACTTTCCCCCTCAAGTATAATTCCTTTCTGAATTAAGGGTATAAGAATTGGCCCGAGACTCGAAATAAAAAATCCAACAACACCCAAGCGAAGTGGAATTTTAGTACTCTCTGCCAGAATGTGCGACTTTCTGTAAATTCTTATCAGCCCCCAATAGGCAATTAATGTGTGAATACTAAGCAGTGCAACAGGCAGTTTGCTATATCCAAATAGCAGAAACGAAATAAATATTAAAAAGCTTAATGCCAGCTCTGCAAAAAACCAAATCCTGAAAACTTTAGAGGAAAATAAATCTCTTATCAAAAATCTGTTTACCAACCATATCAAAGCACTAAATACCCATCCTAAAAATGCCAAATGCGAATGTGCCTGAAGTAAATTATAATGATTAAAATCAAAATCCAGAAAAGGAGCCAGACGCAATATCAATCCGGTTCCTGCAGCAATAACCAAAGACGAAAAAATTAATTTTACACCTGTTTTACCTTCCAAAAAACTCTTTCCCATTTATGATTTGTGATTGCTGATTTATGATTTCACCTTCATTATTGATCAATAAGCTTCTAAAAATACCTAAAGGTCTTCATTGAAATACACGCCTGAATTTTCGTTTCTGTTTTGAGAATGCTCTACTATTAACTGAGCTATGCTTAGAAGGTTACGAAATTCCAATGATTTAATTGTATAGGATTTCCCGTGTATCAGATCTTCGAATTTTTTACTTATATCTCCCACTTCATCGGCCATCAACTTAAGATTTTTGTTCGATTTTTCTACTGCCATATACGAACTCATAAGCCACTGCAGTTTTTTCCTCAACTCGCCCAAAGGCAAATCCAATGCTATATTTTTCTTTACTACCGGATGCCAGAAATCATCGACATCTTCTTCGAATTCCATATTGTCGAACTCCTCTAAAGCACTTTTATAAGACTGGTTTGCATAAACTACAGCTTCGAGCAACGAGTTAGATGCCAAACGATTTGTTCCGTGCAAACCTGTTGACGAACATTCTCCACAGGCATACATACCCTTATACGAAGTTTTACCTTTATCCGTTACAGAAATACCTCCACACAAATAATGTGCTGCAGGAGCTACAGGAATATAGTCTTCACTCAAGTCAAGTCCTAACTCTTCGCATTTTGCCGATATTACCGGAAAATGTTCTTTAAAATTTTCATTCTGAAGGTGAGTTACATCTAAATACACATATGGAATGGTAGAACTTTTTATCTCTTTGAGGTTAGCCCTTGCAACAATATCACGGGGTGCCAGATCTTTACGCTCGTCATAATCTTCCATATAAGCTTCGCCATTCTCATTCCTGAGAATTGCTCCTGCTCCCCTAACAGCTTCCGATATTAAAAATGCCCTGTCTCCGCTATCGCCAAACAGTGCTGTTGGATGAAACTGAATAAGCTCCATTCCTTCTATCTTAGCTCCAATACGATATGCCAAAGCTATTCCGTCGCCGGTGGCCACATTAGGGTTTGTAGTTGTTCTATATACCTGACCTATTCCCCCGGTTGCTATAAATACTATTTTAGAAACTACTGTTTCTACTTTCTCAGTATCAGAATTATAAACATAAGCCCCAACTACTTTTACTTCTTCCTTGTTTTTAGCGGTGATCAGCTCCAGTGCGAAATGATGTTCCAACAACTCAATATTCTCAAGGCTTTGAGACTGTTTTAATAACTTATCCTGAATTTCTTTCCCTGTAAAATCTTTATGATGAAGAACCCGTTTCTTACTGTGTCCGCCTTCCAGCCCGAGATCGTATTTTCCTTTTTTATCTTTATCGAAATCTACTCCCCAACTTATTAAGTCGTCGATCGATTCTGATGCTTCCGAAACAACCATCTCTACGATTTTCTTATCGTTTTTATGATTGCCGGCTATCATTGTATCCTCAACATGCCTGTTTATCTCATCATCAGAACAAGGTAATACCCCGGCTATTCCACCCTGGGCATACTGAGTATTAGTGTTGCCGGATCCTTCTTTGGTAATTACCATTACTTTGGCTTCCGGCCATTTCAACGCCACTTTTATAGCGTAGCTCAACCCGGCTATTCCGGCTCCGATTATCAGGAAATCTCTTTTTATCATATTGAAAGAATAAAGTCTAAAGTCACAAACTCTCACAGTCTCACAGTCTCACAGTCTCACAGTCTCACAGTCACAAAATCTCACAGTCTCACAGTCTCAAACTCACAAAGAATATTATTTCGACATCTCCAACATTCTATTAATAGAAGGCAAAGACTTATCTATTACCTCCTGATCAAGGTGAATTTCAGGAGTCTCGTTCTTCATACAACTGTATAATTTCTCAATTGTATTCATTTTCATATAAGTACACTCACTGCAATTACATTTATAATCATCTTTTACAGGAACAGGTATTAAAATCTTACCTGGAGCAACTTTTCTCATCTCATGTAAAATACCCATTTCTGTAGCTACTATAAATTCTTTCGCTTTAGCAGTTTTTACATACTCAATAAGTTTGGCCGTAGAACCGATAAAATCAGCTACGTTCAACACAGGAGCTTCCGACTCAGGGTGAGCAATAAGTTCTGCCCCGGGATGTTCTTTCATCAGCTCTGTGATTTTTTCTAATGAAAACGCCTCGTGAACCTCACAAGATCCATCCCAAAGAATCATATCCCTGCCTGTTTTCTTATTTATGTATGCCCCCAAATTTCTATCAGGTCCAAAAATAATTTTCTCGTCTTTAGGCAACTGATTAATCAAACTTTCGGCATTCGACGATGTAACTACCAAATCGGTAACAGTCTTTACTGCTGCCGAAGCGTTTACATAAGTAATTACGGTATGATCGGGGTGTTTTTCTACGAAAGGCTTGAATTCCTCTATCGGACATGACTCAGCCAAAGAACAACCTGCCTCCATATCGGGAAGAACCACCTTTTTCGATGGATTTAAGATCTTTGCAGTTTCTGCCATAAAATGCACTCCGCAAAATACAATCATATCAGCATCAACTTTTGCCGCTATTTGAGCCAGCTGAAGACTGTCGCCTACATAATCTCCCAACTCCTGTATTTCCGGTATTTGATAATAATGCGCTAATATTACCGCATTCTTCTCTTTCTTTAGTCTCTTTATTTCTGCAATATAATCTACCTGATTATTTGCTGTATTTGTGTTAGATGTTGTCATTTTATATTCTTTTCGATAACGAAATTTTGCGGCAAATGTAATATTTCTTTTATTAACTGTTTATGAGTTTAATACACTGATGCCTTTATTCCTTCTTTCTCTACTCTTTTTGCAATTTCTTCAAGTTTATCATGCGAAATTTTCTCAAGATTATCGCTAGGAGTATCTCTTTCGAGCGAGTATATCATTACATCGCTTGGATTTATTTCTTTTACCATTTCTATCCATGCCGACACTTCTTCTTCAGTTGTATTATCAAAGCTATCTCCTTCGTATTCTCCCTTCACAAAAAGAGTTTGAATTACAATTTTACCTTCAAGCTCCTTATAATATTTCACTAAATAGTCTAAGGTCTTTTTTGATTTTGGCCTGTCTATTAAGTGGTAGGTTTTATCCGTTCCGGCATCGAGTTTCATTACAGGTAAATCTGCTTTGTGCAGAGCTTCCCTTACTTCCTTCCTGTTAATTAATATTCCATTTGATAAAACAGCAACATTTGCCTTGGGAAAATGCAAATCGCGAAGTGCTAATGTTAACTCAATAATTTTCGGGAAATCCGGATGTATTGTAGGCTCTCCGTTTCCGGCAAAGGTAAAGGAATCTACATTTACATTTTTCGACTTTAGATCGATCAGGTAATTATCAAACTCCTCGGCTACTTCCTCAAAACTTGGAAACTGAACTTTTTTATCGGAAGGGAGTGTCCAACCGCATTCGCAATAAACACAATCCAGATTGCAAAGCTTATAATCATTCGGCAATAGATTAATCCCCAACGAATCGCCAAATCGCCGACTCTTTATCGGCCCAAAAATTGTTTTATCAAATAAAAATGTCCCCATTAAACTGTAATATTTAGCAGACAAAGGTAGTTATTTGTAATTATTCTAAATACCTAATTCCTGTTTTTTTCAGATCAAAAGCATTTAACTTTTTTGGGCTCTATGTTGTTTGTAGTGGGTAATGTTTCCCCTCTTGAGAGGGGTTAGGGATGTGTGTTTTTCTAATAAAAGATATTA
>JBDLJM010000180.1 GCA_039714315.1 Bacteroidota bacterium
CGTAACTGTTTCGTTAAAGGATAATATTAATTGTGCATCTTGTAATGCAAAATCTGCCTGTGGAATTTCCGGATCAAATTCAAAAGAAATTGAAGTTTTTACTACCAATCAATCTTTTTCAATTAATGAACCCGTCAATATTACCTTACAAAAGGAACTAGGCTTAAAAGCCGTTTTCTGGGCCTATTTTTTTCCTTTTATTTTAATGCTTATTGTTTTAATAATTGGTTCTGCCTTTTTTAAAGAATGGATTGTCGGTTTATTATCAATATTGATTTTAATACCCTATTATTTAATGCTTTATATATCAAAAGATTCATTTAAAAAAGCATTTAAAATTTCAATATTAAAACATTAGTAACCATGACAGATTCCGTTATATATAGTATTTTTTTATTGGCTTCTTTAGGGGGCATTGCAGCTATAGTTTTATATGTGGTTTCAAAGAAATTTTATGTTTATGAAAATCCTTTGATTGCTGAAGTAGATGAGCTGTTACCGGCAGCAAACTGTGCAGGATGTGGTTCGCCAGGCTGCAAGGCTTTTGCTGAAAAATTAGTAAATACCGAAGATATTTCCAACCTGTTTTGTCCCGTCGGTGGAAACGATGTAATGAAATCTATAGCCGATTTACTTGGTAAAGAAGTTACTAAAAAAGATCCTACAGTAGCTGTTCTTCTTTGTCAGGGCAGTTGTGATATGCGTCCAAAAACCACTCAGTTTCAAGGCCCGGAATCCTGTGCTATTTCTGCATTGGTTTTTAGCGGCGAAACCGATTGCCAATATGGATGTTTAGGTAAAGGTGATTGTGTTGAAGCATGTTTGTTTGAAGCCATGTATATGGATAAGGATACAGGATTACCGGTAATAATTACGGATAATTGTACTTCGTGTGGTGCCTGTGTTGAAGCATGCCCGAAGAATATTATTGAAATGCGTCCTAAAAATAAACGAGACCTGAAAATCTATGTGGGCTGTATGAATGAAGATAAAGGTGGAATAGCAAAAAAAGCATGTTCTGTTGCTTGTATTGGATGCTCAAAATGTTTTGATATTTGCCCTAAAGATGCAATAACCATGGATAACAATTTGGCTTATATCGATCCTTATTTATGCACGCTTTGCAGAAAATGTGTTGATGTATGCCCTACTAATTCAATCGTTGAAACAAATTTTCCTCCGAAAAAGAAGAAGGTTACCAATAAACCAAAAGAAACAACAGTAAATATAGAATCAGGAAAAAAATAAAACAGATGCAAAAAACATTTCCAAAAGGTGGAATTCATCCTGATGAAAATAAAATTACATCAGCGAAAGCAATTAAAAAATTAGCTTTACCTAAATCAGTTTATGTGCCAATTTCACAGCATATTGGTGTTCCTTCTGAAATAGTTGTAGAGAGAAAAGTTAAAGTGAAAATTGGTGATATAATTGCTAAAAGTAGTGGATTTGTCTCTACTAATATTCATTCTCCCGTAGCAGGAACAGTAACCAAATTAGATAAGATCGTTGATAGCAGCGGTTATAAAAGACAATGTATTGTAATAAGAACCGATGTAAAAGATCCTTCCAATTTTGAAGAAAATGATTTACCTCTAAAAAAAGAAATTGAATTATCACCAAAAGAGATTCTAAAACGTATCAATGATCATGGTATTGTCGGTTTAGGCGGAGCAACATTTCCTTCGCATGTTAAGCTAAACATTAAGGAAGATAATAAAATTGATCACTTAATTATTAACGGAGTTGAATGTGAACCATACTTAACAGCAGATCATAGATTAATGCTTGAAAAGGCAGAAGAAATCCTTATAGGGATTAAAATTTTAATGTATGCCACTCATATTGAAAGTGCCATTATCGGAATTGAAAACAACAAAAAAAATGCTATTAAAAATTTCAAAAAATTAACCAGAAATGAAAGAGGAATAGAAATAGCAGCATTAAGAGTAAAATACCCGCAAGGAAGTGAAAAACAATTGATTAAATCTCTGCTTAAAAGAGAAGTCCCAAAAAACGGCTTGCCTTTGGATGTGGGTGTTATTGTACAAAATGTCGGTACTATTTATGCAATTTATGAGGCGATTCAATACAATAAGCCATTAACAGAACGTGTTGTTACCGTTACCGGGAAAAGTTTAAAAGATCCCTCCAATTTTTGGGTGAAAATTGGAACACCTGTTAAAGATCTGATAGATGAAGTTGGCGGTTTACCCGAAGACACTCGTAAAATTGTAAATGGGGGACCTATGATGGGTAAAGCCATCAAAAACACGGATGTTCCGATCACAAAAGGCACCTCAGGTATTTTGGTAATTTCTGAAGAAGAAGCAGAAAGAAAAAAATCTAAAAATTGCATTCGCTGTGGCGAATGTGTTTTTGTTTGCCCTATGGGATTAGAACCACATTTACTGATGAATTTAACAGAAAAAAGAATGTATGAAAAAGCTGTTAGTGAAGATATCAAGACTTGTATTGAATGTGGCTCATGCAGTTATGTTTGTCCATCGCATCGACCATTATTAGATTATATCCGATTTGGAAAAAGTATTATAAAGAAACTTGAAACAAACAAAAATTAAAAATGAGTAATCAACCAATTATCATATCAGCTTCACCACATGTACATTCAGACAGAACTTCAAAAAAGTTAATGTATGATGTGGTTATTGCATTAATTCCGGCATTTTTGGTATCATTATATGTATTCGGAATAGGCGCATTGATAGTTACTTCAGTAGCAGTAATTTCTTGTTTACTGTTTGAGTTTTTAATTCAAAAATATTTATTAAAAACTACTACAACCATTAGCGATGGTTCTGCATTAATAACCGGAATTTTACTGGCTTTTAATCTACCTTCCAACTTACCTGTTTGGATGATCATTGTAGGTAGCCTGGTGGCAATTGCTGTTGCAAAGTTTTCATTTGGCGGACTGGGGTTCAATGTATTTAATCCTGCATTGGTTGGAAGAGTATTTTTATTGATCTCTTTTCCTGTACAGATGACTATGTGGCCAACTGCAGTTGAAAACAATACAACTATTGCTGATGCTGTTACCGGAGCAACACCTTTAGGGATTATTAAAGAAGGATTAATGTATGGAGAAACTATGACTGAGATCGGCTCTAAAATTCCGTCAAGTATAGACCTCTTTTTAGGGATAACAGGGGGTTCGCTAGGAGAAATGTCGGCGATAGCTTTGATTTTAGGAGGTTTGTTTTTGATAATTAGAAAAGTTATCACCTGGCATATCCCTGTTACAATGCTTGTTACAATAGCTGTCATGACAGCTATTTTCTGGCTTCTAAATCCCGAAAAAAATGCAAATCCGTTGATTCATCTACTTTCAGGAGGTGCAATTTTAGGTGCTTTCTTTATGGCTACCGATCTGGTTACAAGCCCGATGACAAAAAAAGGTATGGTGATCTTTGCCATTAGCATAGGAATATTAACAGTAGTCATAAGAAAGTTTGGCGCTTATCCCGAAGGTGTTTCATTTGCTATTTTAATAATGAATGCATTTGTACCACTAATTAATAAATTTTTCAAACCTCGTCGCTTTGGATCAAGAATTAAATCTAAAATAGTATAGTTATGGGTAAAAAGGAATCTTCTTTTATGAATATGCTAATATCTCTTCTGATCATAACAATAGTTGCAGGTTTTTCACTGGGATTTATAAACGACCTGACAAAAGGACCTAAAGCCAAAGCAAAATTGAAACGAAAAGTAAATGCAATAAAACTTGTATTACCGGATTTTAATAATAACCCTGTTCATGATGTAAAGCTCGTAAAAGCAATAAAAGCAAAAGATAGTGTTGAGATTTATCCTGCTTATAACAATAATGAATTAGTTGGTATCGCTGTTACAGGCTCGAGTGAAAAAGGATTTAGTGGTTTGATCAAGATCATGGTTGGTTTTTTACCCGAAGGCACTATCAAAAATATAGTTGTACTCGAACAAAAGGAAACTCCCGGTTTAGGTACAAAAATGAAAGATGAAAAATTTTTGAAACAGTTTAGAAATAAAGATCCTTCTAAAAATAATTTACAAGTCACTAAAGATGGAGGTGAAATCGATGCTTTAACGGGCGCTACGATAACTTCAAGGGCATTTAGCGAATCTGTTCAAATGGCTTTTGATGTTTACGAAAAGAATAAAGATTCACTTAAAGAAAATTAAGAACTATGTCAAACTCAATAGATCAAAAACAAAATTTCTTAAAAGGAGTTATTAAGGAAAATCCCGTTTTCGTTATGCTCCTGGGTATGTGCCCAACTTTAGGAGTAACCTCCTCGGCATTCAACGGACTAGGGATGGGGGTAGCTACACTATTTGTTTTACTGATGTCTAATATTGTAGTTTCACTCATTAAATCACAAATACCTGATAAAGTCAGAATTCCGGCATTTATCATAATTATCGCATCATTCGTAACCATTGTAGAAATGGTTTTAGAAGCATTTATCCCGTTTTTATACGAGCAACTGGGAATTTTTATCCCCTTAATTGTTGTGAATTGTCTGATACTGGGAAGAGCAGAAGCCTTTGCTTCAAAGAATAATTTATTGTCTTCGATAATTGATGCATTAGGAATGGGAATTGGTTTTGTATTGGCATTAACTCTTCTTGGTGCTACCCGTGAAATATTAGGTAATGGAAGTTTATTTGAAATGAAATTTGTTTCTGAAAATGCAAATACTTTTATATTATTTATACTACCGCCCGGGGCTTTTATTGCTTTAGCTTACCTGGCAGTGATATTCAATAAAGTTTCAATTAAAATATCATAACAATGGAATATATCATCATCTTAATAGCAGCTGTCTTTGTAAATAATATTGTATTATCACAATTTCTGGGAATATGTCCGTTTTTGGGAGTTTCCAATAAAGTATCCACCTCGGTAGGGATGTCAGGGGCAGTGTTATTTGTAATGACAATCGCTACTTTGGTAACATATCTGCTACATCAATATGTTTTAGCTCCGGCAGGAATGGATTATTTA
>JBDLJM010000181.1 GCA_039714315.1 Bacteroidota bacterium
GGTTTTTTGTGAAAGTCCAGCATTTTTATATTCCAGGTTTTTACTTTTTTTGTTTTTATAAATTCTGTGCTTAGTGTGATGTCTACTGCTATGCAAAGATCTGTGTTTGGGTTTAGTCCGGATTTTAGATCTTCGAACAGGTTTTTATTTCTATATGGTGTTTCTATAAAAATTTGTGCCTGATCGGAGTTTAACGATCTTCTTTCGTATTCTTTAATAGCTTTTTTTCTATCGTGTTTGTCGATCGGTAAATAGCCGTTAAATGCAAAGCTTTGACCGTTCATGCCTGAGGCCAGCATAGCCATGAGAATTGATGATGGTCCCACAAGTGGTACTACCTGAATTCCTTTTTCGTGGGCGATGTGTGCTATATCCGCACCGGGATCGGCTATTCCGGGAGTTCCTGCTTCGGACATTAATCCAATATCTTTTCCTTCTTTAACCGTGCTTAAAAACCCCGAATACTCTATAGCTTCGGTTCTCTTGTCTAAAACATGAAATTTAAGGGCAGACTGATCTTTCGAAGGGCAAATTTTTTTGATAAATCTGCGGGCAGTTTTTTCGTTTTCCACAATGTATTCATCAAGTTTTTCGACAGTATCGAAAACCGATTGTGGTAAGACTTCTTTTGGATCGTTATTGCCCAGTGGTACAGGTATGAAGTATATTTTTCCGTTTGCAGACATGCTTTTGTGGTTTAATGCTCTAATGGTTTAATGTTCTAATGATTTAATGATCTAATGTTTGTTATATGTTGAGTTTTTTGCCTTTGACATAATCTTTGTTATTTCAATTGATTCTTTTATTAGTCTTTCCAATTCATCATGATCATTTTATAAATCAGCATCTTTGATTACTTCCAGCCAGTATTCAGATTCGTCAGATTCTTCTACCACAATACATATTTTACTGAAAAATTCATTTTTGGATCTTGCTTCACATGCTTCTCTTTAATTTGCACCGGTTGATGTTGCTGATTTTATCAGTTGGTATGTGATAACAGATGAAGCTTTACCAACTTTTAGAGAATCACAAAAGTTGATAATATCAACAGCGAACTTTTTAGTTCTTTCTCTCATTTTTTCAATAAAAATTTCTTTCTCAGTCATAATAATTATGGGTTGTTTGCTATTTTATCATTGACACATTAACACATTGACTCATTAACACATTGTAAATTTACAATTTCTCCAAAATCTTATCAGTAGCTTCATCGAGCATAGCATAAACGTGACTAAATCC
Organism: Bacteroidota bacterium; assembly: GCA_039714315.1. Taxonomy (NCBI): domain Bacteria; kingdom Pseudomonadati; phylum Bacteroidota; species Bacteroidota bacterium. Next base: position 1,243 of record JBDLJM010000181.1, read on the forward strand.
GTGTTCTCCTCCCCAGTAAGGATCGGGGACATCGATATTTTCACCGGGATGAAGTTCGTTCATTATCATAAATATTTTGTTTCGCTGTTCTTGGGTTTTGGCCATAGTTTTTAGGTTGTTGTAATTTGTTTCGTCCATAGCGTATATGTGATCGTACTTGTCGAAATCGGCTGCAACAATTTTTCTGGCTCTTTGACTGCTAATATCAATATTGTTTTTTTTGGCAATAGCCATCGATCTGTTATCGGGAAGTTCGCCACTATGGTAGTCATCAATACCTGCCGAATCAACAATGATATCATCATCAACTTTAGATTTCAATATTCCTTCTGCCAGTGGGGAACGACAGATGTTTCCCAGACATACCATTAATATCTTTTTCGACATTCTTGTTTATTTTTTGTTTGATGGCAAAGGTAGGGTTTAATGATTTAATGCTCTAGTGATTTAATGCTTCAATGATAATGATCAGGGAGGGATAGGAGTGACAGCTTTTTTGATGTAAAGTTTAAGAAGCTTAGCCAATGAGAGCGACCCCGGGAGCTCCTCAATGGCTTTAGCTGAATAACTTTACGACAAAAAACTATAACGGATAGCCCGTTAAGCCTGTCCGCTTTGGAGTTTCAATCGGTGTATAGCAATTGAGGAAGGCGGACAGGCGAGCCTGCCAAAAAACACAAATTCTGTTTACAATAAAAATCGGGAGGTTTGTCATTCAGTGTTTGTGTTTGTCATGTATAGCCTTTAGTGATTATAAATAAGGAGGGCTAATTAGTAATTTTGGAATCTCAAACAAATGTATGTATTGCAGATGATAAAGAAAATTACTTTCCATATAGCATTTTTGGCGGCATTGATTTATGCGTTTACTTCGTGTCAGAAATATTATGATAAAACATATGAAGATTACGATTTTGTTAAGCTCAAATATGATAATGAGGTTGATTTTTCGAGATATAAAACTTATACATTGGTCGACTCTATAGCCTTTGTGCGCGATACAGTATACAATGGAGAAAATGGCTATCCGGATTTTAATATCGACATGGATAAAAATACAAACGGTGAGTATTCTAAATCTGTTATTGCAAAGGTTAGGGAGAATTTAAACAGAATGGGGTTGAATGAGCTTCCTGAAGGGAGTGGAGAAATACCTGATTTGTGTGTTAATATTTCTTCGATGACATTAAAGCAGGTTAGCAGTTATACCTGGTTTCCGAATGATATTTACAATCCGTGGTGGGGAGGTGGTTCTCATTGGAATAACGACTATACCTGGGGGGTGACAAATTATTACGCATCGAATAACGGGATGTTGTCGATAGATATGTTTGATGTATTGAATGCCATGCGTTTAAGAGATGGAAAGATGGAGGTGAAGTCGTTGTGGCGAGGCAGTTTTGAAGGTATTGTAGGCCCAACTTCTGAATCGTACACACAAAGAGTGTTGGGTGGAGTACAGGATATTTTCGATTACGAAGGGGCATTTTAGTTAACGAGGACAGAAATAGATATAAAATATTTACAGTATAAAATTTAACAGATGCAATACTTATATATAGTAATATTCTTTGTTGTATTGGCACAAAGCGCATTTGGGCAACAGTACTATTCTGATAATAGTGACTATGGGTCAACAATTGGAGTTAATAGGCCGGAGAACGAAGGCAATAAGGGGAAATTATCAATGGGCTTTAATTATAACATTGCAAAACCGAAAGGAGACTTCGAAAATTATATCAGTGCCAATTCTTTGACCGGAGCTTCAATTGATTTGACGTATTTTGCAACAGAAAATTTGTCGCTTGGAGTAATGGCCGGATATCAGTATTTTACGGAAAAACAGGAGGATGTAGTTACTTACGGTGATGACGGGTTTTGGAAAGGAACACAATTCAGAAATGTATTTGCAGTACCTGTTTTGGCAAAGGCGGATTATCATTTTATAAATAAAAGTTCATTTTCTGCTTATGTAGGCAGTGGAGCAGGGGTAGCATTGATCAGGAAAGAAATAGAAGTCAGTAAATATATATCCGTAGAATCGGGTGCTAAATTTATGCTTAAACCGGAGATGGGAGTAATGTTAAAGATCTATGAAAATATTTTCATAAATATAGGAGTAGATTACAACCATATATTTAACGCCGGTTCGGAAGGTGATTTGGGATATATGGGAGCTGCTGTTGGGCTTGTAATACGATAAGTGTAATATTGCAGAGCAATAAAAAAATAAAATAAATATTATGTCAGGGTACTGAAAATATGCAGGTTATAAGGCGGGTTTTTGAAGGTGAAAAGTTGAAGGAAATATTTTACGTAAAAAGGCTTTAATTATTGAAAAAACGTTTTATATTTGCACCCGCAATCAGGAAATAAAATGCCTGACAGACCAAGCTTTGGAGAAGTGGCAGAGTGGTCGAATGCACTGGTCTTGAAAACCAGCGAGGGTCACACCTCCGGGGGTTCGAATCCCTCCTTCTCCGCAAAAGAAAATCCTGTTTAGCTTTGCTAAACGGGATTTTTTGTTTTCAAAGGCGTCGAAAATATATTTTCGTAAGTGTTTGAAAACAAAAAATCCCAAGAAATGCGACAGCATTTCAGGGTTTTCTTTTGTAGGATCTCCCCACCGGGATCACGAAGCGACAGCCGAGTAATCCTATTTCCTTACTGAGGGTTTCTTTTTTAGGGCACTGAATAGGGGGCTAAAATAGTACAAGTATATTTTTCATTTTAATGCACTCACTTCATATATTCTTGCCAAATAACTAAAATATATTTTGAATACCCATTTTCCATTTTCTCCATAAAACCATATTCATAGCAAAATAGATAAAGGTTATTATTCTTTGCTTTCCAATAATGAGTGAAGTATTTGGGATTAAAACCTTCTTCGATAAGTTTGTTTTTTCTTACAGTAGCTTTTCCTGCTTTATTGTAACTTTTTAGAATACGTCTATTACTTTTTAATATTCTATCTATTTCACTAAATTTATTATCTCCTTTTTCTAAGTTTCGTTTATAATGGTATGATGATTTACAGTATTCTGAACAAAATTTCTTGTCAATTCTTCCTTCTAAAATATCATTACATTCCAAACATCTTCTTTTCTTTAGTTTATCTCTTTCCATATATTGATAATTTCACAAGTACTTAAAAATATACCCGTAGATTACACGAATACCTATACGTATAAATATACGACTATATTTGTATATAGCTCTGATTTTGATTAGTTTAACATCAAATTTTAATTATCGTGGAAAATAACATATACAACATCACTTTAAGGCATGTAATCATTGATAATAAGCAAATGATTGGTATTACATACTTAAATAATCCCACTTTGGATAGCATTGTAAAAGCAATGGATGGTATTAAATGGAGTGAACAGTACAAGACTTTTTATCTATTAAATACGAACGAGAATTTAACAAAAATATTTATGGCTTTTAAAGGTATTGCGTGGGTTAACTGCAAGTATTTTTTTAAAGATAAACCTGTAAATACAAATATTCCTGAACCTAATTATTCAATATTCAAGAGCAAAAAGAGTAGATATAAAAGGAAATGCCCTGATGAATATATTGATAAGCTACAAGTATTACGATATAGCAAAAATACATTAGTTACCTATGTAAGCTTGTTTGAGGAATTTATTAATTTTTTTAGCGATAAAGATTTATTGAGTATTAACGAGGTTGATATAAAGTCATATCTAAAGCATTTAGTAGATCGAAATGTTTCCA
>JBDLJM010000182.1 GCA_039714315.1 Bacteroidota bacterium
TAAAAGCCAGTGCAGTACCAATTAATGCAACAGGTGTCCAGGGAACTTGTATAAATGTTAATCCAAATATGTCGTAAAGAAATATTACAAATGCCGTCAGGATAGCAAAGCCGATTGTTTCCCATCTCGTCCAGAAAATTATTTCTTTGGTAGTGTATCTTTTTTTCGCAAGCATGATCTTTTTTTATCAGGTGGAATGCCTATTGAATTGGCTAAAGTTTATAAAGAATGTAATTGAGTTTTGTACAGAAAATAAAAGTAAACCTGTATAACTGTAATTATCATTATTCACCACTCAGTTTTTCGTAATCTCCCATTATTTGATCTCTGATATCCTGTATTGCCTTGCTAAAGGTCTTATTGGTTAAATTAGGTGTCGCCAACGATTCGTTCTTGTACATGTTAGACGATGTTTTGTCGTAGGCCATACCTTTGTAAGTCCCCAGCAATTCATCTTTATTATTGTAAACATTTAATGTTATCTCAATTTCGGCATCATTCTTCCTGACAGGTACGCCAAAATACCATACTAAAATAGGAACAGCGCCCCAATAATATGCATCCTCTGCAGTTGCAGCGGCAACAGCAATAGCCCCGATACCGATAAAGTAAGATATTTTAGCAAATAAGTTGGCCCGCGATTTACCATAAAACGTATTAATATCTCCTCTAATTATTAAATCAGCATTCTCGGTTCTCCTGCTAACTTTGTCGAAAACACCATTTGTTGAAAAATCTTCTACAATAGAATTTGTTACCACAATATCCAAGTCATTTGCCAATGATTTTTCATTAGTTACGGAAAAGCCGGTAAATGGATTTTTCCTGTCTTTCCCAGATGTTAAATCATTAAGTTTCTCTATTTGAACATTTTTGTGAATTGTTCTGGGACTTACATCTAAGGTAACTTTTGGAGTATACGAAACAGTTGCACACGAAGTTATAATTATAAATATTGATGATAATAAAATATAATATCCGGAGGGAAGTATCTTTTTGATTGTCATGATTTTAAGGAATATTATTGATATGTTTATTCGATTGAAATTTTCCTAAAACTAAGATACGAAAAAATGGTAATTTATTAAGGATCACTATTTTACAAGATGAATTCTATATTTTGCTCACTTCTTATTTTACTTATTTCTATGTTCGTGATTCGTTTTTATTTAATTTTTTCAAGGTAAATCTAGTTGCTAATTAGAGTGATCAGTGTATGAAAATAGAACATTTTTAAAAGGTCCCCTTTTAGTTTTCAAATTGACGGTTTGGGAATTGAAAATTGTATTATAAAAGTTAAAAAAACAGCAAGCAAAAGTTTTAAGGGTAAGGGAGTTAAATTCGGGGTTCAGAATAATTTATGCTTATTTTGAAAAAGAAAAACGCATTGTATTTGTCGAAATATATCATAAATCGAATAAAGCAATAGAAGACAGGGAAAGAATAAAAAAATACTTTAAGTAGGGCTGAAGCTGATAATAAAAATAAACGAGAGTTCCTCTTCTTTCGGCTTCCCTCGACTTTGCTCGGGAACCGCCATTCAGGAACCAGATGAACCCCTCGTTTATTTATTTAGAAGAAAATTTATTACTTTTTAGAATCTAAATATTTCTTCACCGATCCCGTTTTATAAGCCTCAACAGCATAAGGCATCATATTATTTAAATCGTCAATTCGTGTAGTAGGGTGTGGGTGAGTTGATAAAAACTCGGGAGGATTTTGGCCTCCTGAAGCAGAACTCATAGCCTGCATTCGTTTCCAGAACTCCGGTGCTACTGTTGGGTCATATCCGGCTAAAGCCATAAACAATATTCCCATTTCGTCGGCCTCAGACTCGTGGTCCCTGCTATATGCCAGCATTCCTACCTGTGAGCCGATACCATAAGCCTGAAGTATTAACTGAGTATTCTGTTCACTTGTACCCGCTGTTCCCAAGGCAATTGCTCCCAGCTGTCCAACCGTATTTTGTACCGAAGCCTGACTCATTCTTTCAGCACCGTGGTTAGCTATGGCATGTGCTATTTCGTGTCCCATTACTACAGCTATTCCGGCATCATCCTGACAAACAGGCAGAATTCCTGTATAGAAGGCTACTTTACCTCCCGGCATACACCAGGCATTAAGTTGTTCTGATTCTATAACATTATATTCCCACTCATAGTTGTCAAGTGTATTGGGCTGACCGATTTCTGTGAAAAATTTTTCAACAGCCTTTTGAATTTTTAGTCCAACTCTTTTTACCTGTTCTACCTGTACGGTATTGTCAGATATCTTTACTGAGTCAAGCACCTGTTGATAGGCTGCAAACGACTGAGGAAATATCTGAGACTCTGATACAAAGTTTAGTTGTTTACGTCCGGTTACAGGATTTGTACCACATCCCACCGACATTAATCCTATAATAACAAATAGTACTAGGAACTTTTTCATGATTGAGAATATATTTGATTTATTAATTGATTTTATGGTAATAATACAAAATCAGTCATAGTTTATTAGCCGGTTTTTGCATTATTTATGTTGTAACGTTAATTTTGATTTAGAGTTATATAAATGAAACTGTGTAATTAGTTCCAGTCTTCGTTAAAATCGTCGTATCCGGCCTGATCGAAAGTATCATCACCATCGAATACATCAAAATTATCCAACTCTTTTGGATTTACATCAGCTGTGAATTCTTTTTCGGGAGCATCTTCCGGAAACAATCCTACGGAGGCTACCATTCTGGGGTAGTCTACACCTGCCTCTACATCCATAATATCCAGTAACTCAACATAGAAGGTCCACATACTAAAGAAGTCGTAAATGTATAGAAGTTTGTGTTCTTTCTCATTTACAAGTTCGTGTAAAGCCCAATCTGACATTACTTTTTTAGCATCTTCGGTTTTTGGTCCGTCCGACATGTCAAAAAGGGTAATTTCATCTTTTTGTTCCCAGGTATCATTACTTATAAAAAAAGAAGCCATCTGCTGACCATCCAGTTCACATGCTTGTACTATAGAATTGTGCAAATCTTCGAATGAAGCACCTTCTTCTATCTCTATATCTCTGAAAACATCTTCGTCGTTCAGATCTAAAACTACTCTAAACTTGTATATCATCTTATTAATTATTTGCCTTTTAAAATTAATTCTTTATCGCTTTCAATCCTAATTCCTCACCTTTTTTTAACATTAACTGGTAGGCAGAATCATATTCATTAGGAATTATTCCATCTAAAATAGCTTCCCTGATAGCTAGTTTTATGTCTCCAACTTCTCTTGAAGGTTTAATATCAAAAGTTTCCATTATTAACTCTCCCGTAATAGGAGGTTGCCAATTTCTTACTTTATCTCTTTCCTCAACCTCATTCATTTTAACTCTTACGAGCTTAAAATTATTCCTGTATTTTTTTAATCTGTATGGATTTTTGGTTGTGATATCAGCTTCGCACATAGTCATAAGCGATTCAATATCTTCACCGGCATCAAATAGTAATCTTCTAACGGCAGAATCTGTAACTGTATCATCAGCTATTATAATCGGGCGTGAAGACATCATAACAATTTTTTGAACGAATTTTAAATCCGGTCCGAGTGGAAGTTTTAGCCGCTTGAAAATTTTAGGAATCATTTTCATCCCTTTAAATTCATGGCCGTGAAATGTCCAGCCAATCTTTTTATCAAAGCGCTTTGTCGGAGCTTTACCGATATCGTGTAAAAGAGCAGCCCATCGTAACCATAAATTATCAGTATTTTCAGAAATATTATCCAATACTTCCAGTGAATGATGGAAATTGTCCTTATGGCGCTGACCTTCAACTTCTTCAATGCCTTGCAGTGCAATTAACTCCGGTAATATTTGATCGAGGATTCCGGTTTTGTGCATGAGGTTAAAACCTACAGATGGTTTTTTGGAAAGCATTATTTTATTTAACTCATCACTTATTCTTTCCCTGGAAATTATTTCTAATCTCTTATTGTTCTTTTTAATAGAATTTAGCGACTCTTCTTCAATCTCAAAATTCAACTGTGATGCAAATCTAATGGCACGCATCATTCTCAGCGGGTCGTCAGAATATGTAATATCAGGGTCAAGCGGAGTACGGATAGTTTTGTTATTCATGTCATCCAATCCACCAAAAGGGTCAAGAAGTTCTCCAAAATTGTTTTGGTTTAATCCCCAGGCTAAAGCGTTTATTGTAAAATCTCTCCTGTTTTGATCGTCTTCAAGACTGCCGTTTTCAACAATAGGTTTTCTGCTGTCGGACCTGTATGATTCTTTTCGGGCTCCAACAAATTCTATTTCAATATCGTGGTGTTTAACCATTGCAGTACCAAAATTCTTAAAAACCTGAACTTTGTTTTTCCCCGGTAAAATTTCAGCGACTTTTTTAGCCAATTCTATACCGCTTCCAACAGCAACTATATCGATATCTTTTGCTGATCCCCGTTTAAGGAAATGATCTCTTACAAAGCCTCCAATCACGTAAGCTTCAACTTTTAAAGTTTCTGCAGCGTTGTTAATTGCTTTAAAAATCTCCGTGTTTAGTATATCTTTCAACTTTAATCTCTTAAATAAAATTCGTGCGTAAAGATACAAATATATAAGTCCAAAGTCCAAAGTCTAAAGTCCAAAGTAGACCCTGAATTTATTTCATGGTGAAAAGTTCAAAGCGATGCACTGAGCCGGTCACTTAGTCTGTCGAAGTGTAGTCGAAGGGATCGCAGGCAGTAAATATCTTGAACCTCTACCGCCTGTCATATTTTAATCCGAGTAAAATCTTGTTTTGTCGGCATTAAAGTTTATATATTTATTCGGATAATAGTAACTAAGAATAATTATTAAACCCCTCTCTAAACCAAGAAAAGGATGGGAAAAGTCATTTAAAAGAATGGCCGATAATGGAGATGATAGACTACTTTTTAATGATGT